>CAMCWI010000038.1 GCA_945882065.1 Akkermansia muciniphila | reverse complement strand
CTGGCTGATGCACTGCCGCCGGCTCGTGCGCGATCACGAGCAGACGACCGCTTCCGCCGCCGGCTGGATTTACCTCGCCATGATCCGCCTCATGCTCCGCAGACTCCCATGAACATTGACGCATTTTGATTTTTCAGACCGGCTCTAAGAAAACCTCATGTCTCTGCTCTCTCCGGCAGCCCACAACTCCGGGACAAGGCCACTTTTCGATCACCTGCCACGCAATGCATCCGGCACTCCACACAAATGAACTACACGACTAAAGCCATGAATTAGTCCTTAATGAGATGAAATTTACTTAACCATTCCCAAATTGATGAATGCAGAAACCAGAATTCAGGAACTTGAACTTGAACTACCACCCGCGCCGAGGCCGGTAGCGGTATATAAGCCGCTCGTCATCGCTGGCAATTATGCCTACGTTTCCGGTCACGGCCCGTTGAAGCCAGACCTCTCGCTCATCACGGGACGCGTCGGCGCTGAACTTGATCTGGCAGCGGGAAAACTAGCAGCGCGCCAAGTCGGGCTCGCCATCTTGGCCACTTTACGGAGTGAACTTGGCAGCCTCAATCGCGTAAAGCGCGTCATCAAAGTCCTTGGCATGGTGAATTCCGCGCCGGATTTCTATGACCATCCGAAAGTGATCAATGGTTGCAGCGAATTATTCGCCGAAGTTTTCGGCCCGGAGAATGGCATCGGGGCTCGGAGCGCCGTAGGCATGGGTCCGCTGCCCGGAAACATCGCCGTGGAAATCGAAGCTATATTCGAAATCGTATGAGCGAGTGGTTTCACGTCGGGAATGCGAGCGAAGTCGCCTCACCCGCGCTGCTGCTATATCCTGAGCGAATCCACGAAAATATTCGGAGGATGATCCACATCGCCGGCGACCCTAAGCGATTGCGCCCGCACATCAAGACCCACAAGCTGGTGGAATTGGTGCGGATGCAGATCGAAGCAGGCATCACAAAATTCAAGTGCGCCACAATCGCAGAAGCTGAGCTGGCCGCAGACGCTGGCGGAAAGGATGTCCTGATTGCATATCCTCTCGTCGGTCCGAATCAGGAACGGCTTCTGCGATTGACGCGCAAATTTCCCGAAACCAGATTCAGTTGCGTTGCTGACAACGAAGCCGCCATCCGGGCACTGGCAAAAACCTTTCACAGCTCTCTTCGGCCGCTGGAATTGCTGCTGGATATTGATTGCGGGCAACATCGCACCGGCATTCAACCCGGCACCGCAGCGATGGACTTATACAGACTGATTGCCTCCTTGCCGGGACTAAAACCGGGCGGCTTGCACGTTTACGATGGCCATATTCACGAACCGGACTTAGCAAAACGCACCGCGCTGTGCGCGGCTGCTTTTGCGCCAGTGAATCTGTTTATCATTGAACTGCGCAGCACCGGCCTGCCGTTGCCGCGAGTGGTGGCAGGCGGCACGCCGACCTTTCCAATTCATGCGCAGAACCAATCATTCGAATGCAGCCCGGGGACATGCGTACTGTGGGATTTCGGTTATGCGGAGAAGTTTACCGACCTCGATTTTCTCGTCGCAGCAGTTGTGTTGACGCGTATCGTCAGTAAGCCTGGAGCAAATCTTCTGTGCCTCGACCTCGGCCATAAAGCCATCGCTGCCGAGAATCCAGCTCCGCGGGTAAAGTTTCTAAACCTGCCTGAAGCTATAGCGATCTCCCACAGCGAGGAACATCTGGTCGTGGAAACCCCACTCGCCAGTGATTTTAAGGTGGGCGATTGTCTCTACGGCGTGCCGCGCCACATCTGCCCCACGGTGGCGCTACACTCGGAAGCGGTCGTGATCAGCGATGGCCTTGCTTCCGACCGGTGGCGTGTCATCGGTCGCGAACGACGGATTACGATTTGAATCGCGCCAACCGCTCATGAGCCACAACACCAGCCTGCTTTTGTTCACACTCGCCGCCATCGTAGCGCTGGTGGTGTTGATTGCCCGATTCAAGCTCCATCCGTTTCTGGGCCTGATGCTCGTCTCCATCAGCATCGGACTTTTCTCAGGACTAAAACTGCCGGACATTGCAGTGACGTTCCAAGAAGGCGTGGGAAAGACGCTCGGCAATCTGGGAATCGTCGTTGGCTTGGGGATCATGCTCGGCAAAATGCTCGCAGAATCCGGCGGTGCGCATGTGCTGGCGCAAACCTTTATCCGTTTGTTCGGCGAGAAACGACTCCCGTGGGCGATGCTGGCAGTGGCTTTGATCGTGGGAATTCCCGTGCTGTTTGGTGTCGGACTGATGTTGCTGATTCCCCTGGTCTATGCCGTGGCGCGTGAATCCAAAGTTCCGCTGATGTTGCTGGGCATTCCTCTCGTGGCAGGACTTTCGGTGTCGCAAGGTTTTCTTCCACCGCATCCCGGCCCAATGGTCGCCATCGGCCAGATCAACGCCGATGTCGGCAAAACAATTCTCTACGGTTTCCTCATCGGAATCCCGACGGCAATTCTTGCCGGGCCGGTTTTTGCAGCGCTCATTTCCCCGCGATTAAAAGTTGAGATCGGCAACCTCGGCGAACGCAAATCTGCCGAGCTGCCGCCGGAACGCCTGCCGGGATTCGGACTAACTCTGCTGACGGTTCTTCTTCCAGTATTGTTGATGTTGGTGACAACCATTTCCGACCTTTCTCTGCCTAAAGAACATCGTTTGCGCGAATGGGCTTCGTTCATCGGCAGCCCGGCGATTGCCATGCTTGTCGCGATGTTGTTTTCCATTTATTCGTTTGGCTACGCGCGTGGTTTCACCGGCCCACAGATATTAAAATTCTTGGAAGACTGCGTTGGTCCTGCGGCGGGGATCATGCTGACGGTCGGCGCGGGTGGCGGCTTCACTGAAATGCTCAAACGCGGCGGCACGGGCGCGGCGATTGCCGACATCGTTGAACACGCACATGTCTCGCTGTTCTTGCTCGGATGGATTGTTGCGGCATCGGTTCGCGTGGCGGTGGGTTCAGCCACTGTTGCCATCACGATGGCGGCGGCCATTCTTGCACCCGTGGTAGCAAAATCGCCTGAGACCAATCGCGAATTGCTCGTGTTAGCAATGGGAGCGGGCTCGCTGTTTTGCTCGCATGTCAACGACGCGGGATTCTGGTTCGTAAAGGAAAGCTTCAATCTCACCGTGCCCCAAACGTTGAAGACGTGGACAGTCTTGGAAACTGCAATCGGCCTGATCGCACTCGCGCTCATTTTACTTGTGGCGCAATTTGTCTGAAATGAAAACTCGTCCTCTTATATTTGATGCCCACCTCGACCTCGCGATGAACGCGCTGGAGTGGAATCGTGATTTGACGCGCCCACTCGCCGAGATTCGCAGCAGTGAAGTCGGCAAGAAAGACAAACCCGATCGCGCCAATGGCACGGTGACTCTGCCAGAAATGCGGCGTGGCGGCGTGGGAATCTGCGTTGCCACGCTCATCGCGCGTGTCGAACATAACGCTTACAGCCCGGTTGCTGGCTGGCGTTCCCAAGCACAAGCTTGGGCACAGACTCAAGGCCAACTCGCTTGGTATCGTGCGATGGAAGAGGCGGGCGAAATGGTGCAGATCCGGGACACGATTGGATTGGAGAAACATCTCGCACGTTTGAACTCAGCCGGTCAGGACGAGAAAGTTCCAGTAGGCTACGTGTTGAGTCTTGAAGGTGCAGATTCCGTCTTGTCACTCGATCATCTGACTCGCGCTCGCGAACAAGGTTTGCGCGCCATCGGCCCGGCGCACTACGGGCCGGGCGTTTACGCCAACGGCACCGACGCCAGCGGGGGATTCAACACGAAAGGCCGCGAACTGGTGAAGGAGATGGATCGTCTGGGCTTCATTCTCGATGTGACGCACCTGTGTGACGAATGTTTTTGGGAAGCGCTCGAGCTATTTCACGGCCCGATGTGGGCAAGCCATCAAAATTGCCGCGCGCTCGTCCCACATATGCGCCAGTTCAGCGATGACCAGATCAAGACGCTCATCACTCGCGGCGCGGTGATCGGTTCGGCACTCGATGCTTGGATGCTCGTGCCCGGCTGGGTACGCGGCAAGACGACTCCGCAATCCGCGAACCTCTTGCTCGAACAATTTGTAGATCACATTGACCGAGTCTGTCAGATCGCCGGTAACGCGCAGCACGCGGGCATCGGGTCAGATTTGGATGGCGCATTCGGCAACGAGCAGACTCCCGCAGATCTCGACACCATCGCCAACCTCTCGAAGATTCCTGACATGCTCACCGCCCGGGGCTATAAGGCTTCAGACGTGGACTTGATCATGCACGGCAACTTTATCAACTTTTTGAAACGAGCATGGAAGTAACTAAACGGAAAACCTCATCAGTGTTGTTTGATGTGGAGTCTCGCATTCTAACGACTGCGCTCGTAGCGTTTTCGCTGCTTACGATCTCGTCACCAGCGATTGAATCTGCCGACAAGACTCCTATACCCGCGCCTCAACAATCATCCATCGAAATCAAGGCTCAGCAGATTTCTTCAGCCGAGTTATCGCCTCGTCTTGAGCGCGGACGTGATCTGTACGTGAAGAACTGTTTCGTTTGTCACCAGTTCAATGGTGCCGGGATCCCGGGAGTATTTCCGCCACTCGCCAAGTCTGACGTGGTCGCCACGAATCTGGAACTCGCGATCAAAGCAGTGGTTGAAGGCCTGGTCGGTGAAATCATAGTCAACGGCAAGAAATACAACGGCGCCATGCCCCCGGTGGCGATCAACGATGAAGAAGTCGCTGACGTCTTCACCTACATCTTGAATAGCTGGGGCAATCCGGGCGGTGCGGTCTCTAGCGCCATCGTCGCCGACGTCCGCTCGCGCACTCGATTCAAGACGTTTGAAAAGCTCCAACTCGCCAGCACGTACGCGCCACTACCTTTGCCGCCCGACGGTTTCGACCTGCGCGAAGTCGTACGCTTGCCCGCACGCGGCGTTCGCCTAACCAGCGATGGCGAGGGAAAAGTGCTCTACATGCTCACGGAAGACGGCGATGTCTTCCGCGTGGAAACCGATACCGGACTCACCCGACAAATTCTCTGGCCAAAAAAATATCTGATCATGCGCGGTAAAGATGTCGGTGGCCTTACCTTCAAAACCGTCGGCATGACGATGGACAAAGAAAAGCGGCTTTACATCGCAGGCAACCAACAGGACATCTCGAATCCGCCGGTGCAAAATCACGTGACCATTTATCGAACGACAAATTTCGAGAACGGCGATCCCGTCGATCCCAAGCCGTGGTTCTGGACAAACTATCCCGGCAGTCCGGCCTACATCCATGCTGCTGAACAGATCGCTTTTGGCCCGGACGGATTTCTCTACGTCGGAAACGGCGCACGCACGGATGCCGGACAGGTCGGCACTGACGGAACTTGGTATGGCGGTGGCGAAACACCCATCACCGCCTGCATCTGGCGTCTCGATCCAAAACTGGAAAACCCGCCCATTGATGTCTTCGCGCGCGGCATTCGCAATGCCTACGGATTTTGTTGGAACAACAAAGGTGAGATGATGGCGACCGACAATGGTCCTGACGCTGACCCCGAGGAAGAATTAAACTTCATCGAACGCGGCAAGCACTATGGCTTCCCTTACCAGTTTGCGAACTGGCAAAAAAAGGCTTACCCACATTCACCAGATAAGCCACCGGGCTTGGAATTAACCCCTCCCATTGCAAACATCGGTCCAGATGGCGGCTTCAACGGAAAACCGATTCATACGTTTGACCCACATTCCGTCCCGGCAGGCATTGCATTCTTAGGAAACGATTTTCCCGAAGGATTCCGCGACACATTTCTCATCGCGCGGTTCGGAAATTTTATCCGCACCGTGAAGGAAAGTTCTGGCTACGATGTGTTGCAAGCGACACTAAAACGGAACAAAGATGGCCTATACGAAGCCGAAGTTCGTACATTGCTTGCGCCACTCGGCAGGCCGATCGATGTCCATGTCAGCGGGAACGGAAAGGTTTACATCCTCGAATACTCACGCCCGACAGATCGGAAAGGCTCCTACGCGTTGCCGGGAAGAATTTTGGAATTGTCAGTGAAGCCGAAGTGACCCTGTTGTCTCCAACTCAGCAACCCGCCGCTCACTTGAGCCGGGTGAAAGTCACCGGATAAGTCTCCTGAATCGCGGCCTGATAGTATTCACCGGATAGCTGATCAGCCTTCGCATCGTAGTTGAGTTTGTAGGTGCAGCCGGGGTAATTCACGTCGCGCAGCACGGCGAACAACTTGATCCCGCCCGACTCCACCACCGCCTGGGCGCGCTCCACGTTGATCTTGCCTGGATTGAAATAACCCGCGTCGAATTTCCCCTCCGCGTCCACGGAGCGAAGTTCGAGGGCGTAATCACCATCCGTCCTCTCCCAGCGCCCCATGAGTTTTTCAAAAAGCGGATTGGGTTTCGCCACCGCAACAACGTCATTGGTCGTAATGACAGTTCCGGTTTGAGTTGCGGCGGTGTCTTGTTTGTCGCAGGAGACAATCAATAAAGCACTGACGGTCGCCAACGATAGTTTGAGGATGAATTTCATGATGTAAAATAAGCTGCTAATGCCGCGAACAGCAACCTGCGACGGTTGCTCAAATCAATGTTGATTGCCGCCTTCCGAGCCGATGTCCCGATCTCCGTAGCCGACAGCCTTGAGGACACGGCTCTCACTCTTGCTCGTCACGGCATACGGAAAACCCTTCTCCGAACTCGCCGCGCCAAATCTTCCTTTCTTGTCCAACGCCACAAAGCTGATGCTCAACTTCTTTCCGGCGGGTTCCCGCTTTGCAATGCGCCGGATCGTTTCCAAACACGCTTCCTGCGGATGCAATCCCTGGCGCATCAGTTCGACAACGAGAAACGAACCGCAATGCCGCATCACATTTTCGCCAAGACCCGTCGCACCCGCCGCGCCCACTTCGTTGTCCACGTAGAGTCCGCCGCCGATGATTGGCGAATCCCCCACGCGACCCGGAAGTTTCTTTCCTAAACCACTGGTGGAGCAACCGCCCGCGAGATTGCCGTCCGCTCCCAGCACGAGCAAAGCGATCGTATCGTGATTCTCAGGCATTGCGCTGGTGGCCTTGATTGAATGCCTTTCTTTGGCGCGTTGTTTTTTCCAAGCGCCGTAAAGTTTGGTGGAATTAATTTTCACAGATTCCAAACCTTCCTCCAACGCAAACATCCTTGCTCCTTCGCCGACCAGCATGACATGCGGAGTCTTCTCCATCACGCGTCGGGCGACTGAAATCGGATGCTTAATGCCTTCTAGCGCGGCGACGCTTCCGGCAGTGTGACCCGGGCCGGACATGATGCACGCGTCCAGTTGCACGACGCCAGCGGCATTAGGAATCCCGCCGAGTCCCACCGAAGAATTGTTTTTATCTGACTCCGTGACCCATATCCCCTGCTCCACGGCATCAAGCACACTCCCGCCTCCGAGAAGAGTTTTCAACGCAACGTCATTAGCAGGTTTTCCGAATCCCCATGTCGAGATGATCAGTGGCATTTCGCCAGCGGCTTTAGCAACTTTGTCTTCAGCAAATGCTTTCGGAATGGCAGCACCCGCCGCAAACACGACCGCCGTGCGATAGAGAAATTCGCGGCGGGCCAAACCAGATTTGTAATCGTCAGTCTTGATTAACTCATCGTTGCGGATAATCAGCGGGGGCACAAATCGAAAATTATGCGGTACACCCAACTCGCGGCGCTTGCCTTCATAAACCTCCTAAGTCACGATGATATCCTGTGGTTCACGAATCGAATGACTTTGCAGAAACGCTTACAAGACGGCTGGTCGTCCTTGTGGTCGCTGCCATTCTGTTCATCTACGCATCCGTATCCTATTCCGCCCCGGCAAGCAATCCGGTGGATTTCAATCGCGAGGTACGGGGTATCCTTTCCGAGAATTGCTTCAAGTGTCATGGCCCAGACGCCAAGAAACGCAAGAATGGCGAACAATCCCTGCGGCTGGATTTATCCGAAAGTGCGCGCGCCGATCTGGGTGATGGCACGCACGCGATTGTTCCCGGCCATCCCGAACAGAGTGAACTGATTCGACGCATCACGTCCGAGGATTTGGATGAAAAGATGCCGCCGCCTGATTCAGACAAGAAGCTCACCAAGGAACAGGTCGCAACTCTGACTAAGTGGATCAAGCAAGGCGCCCAGTATTCGCGCCATTGGTCTTATGCACCACCGCAACGGTCGGCATTGCCAAAAGTCCGCGATGTGAAATGGGCCAAGACCGCCATCGATCATTTCATTCTTGAACGACTCGTGCGTGAAAAGCTGAAGCCGTCCCCTGAAGCAGATCGTGCGGCGCTGATCCGCCGGGTTGCACTCGATCTCACAGGGCTTCCACCAACACTTGCGGAAGTAGATCAATTTATCTCAGATCGCGAACCGAACGCTTACGAACGATTGGTGGACCGCTTGCTGAAGAAGGAATCGTTCGGCGAACATTGGGCGCGGCTTTGGTTGGATCAGGCGCGTTACGCGGATTCGAGCGGATACGCCGATGATCCCCCACGCACGATCTGGGCTTATCGCGATTACGTGATCCGCTCGCTCAACGCGAACAAACATTTCGATCAATTCACCCTGGAACAAATCGCCGGCGATCTGCTCGACGACGCGACTGACGAACAAAGGATCGCAACCGCGTTTCATCGCAACACGATGACAAACAACGAGGGTGGCACGGACGACGAGGAGTTCCGCAATGTCGCAATCGTGGATCGCGTCAACACAACGATGGCCGTCTGGATGGGCACGACGATGGCGTGCGCGCAGTGTCACAATCACAAGTATGACCCCATCACGCAGGAAGAATACTTCAAACTGTTCGCCATCCTGAACAACACAGCGGACGCGGACAAAACGGACGAATCGCCCGTTCATGAACTGTTCACGCCCGAACAAAAATCGAAGCGCAAGGAGTTGCACAGTCAAATTGCCACTCTCGAAAAGCTGTTAAATACACCGACGCCTGAACTCGAGAAAGCGCAGTCGCTTTGGGCGAAGACTTTTAAAACCGATCTGACGTGGCAGATCATGCAGCCGACTGCTGTGAAATCGAAGGCGGGCGCGATTGTTCACCGAAATGACGATAGCACGGTGCGTTTCGAGCGCGGCGGCAAGACGGATGTTTACACTCTGGAAATTCCAGCGCAGGCAGGAGAAGACATCACGGCGTTGCGACTCGAGGTATTGCCTGACAAAAACAATCCCGGCAGCGGAGTCGGACATGACGACGGAAACTTTGTCGTCTCGCGTGTCCGCGCTTCTATCACTCCGGCGGAGCCGAAACAGTTCGCCGGGCGCTTTGTCCGAATTGAACTTCCCGGCAAGGAAAAGATTCTCTCGCTCGCCGAGGTGCAGGTGTTCAGCGGTGAAACAAATGTTGCAGCGATGGGAGAAGCGAGCCAAAGCTCTACGACGCTTGGTGCAGAAGCGAAGCGCGCGAATGACAGCAAGACTAATGGCGATTTTCCAAACGCGAACTCAACGACTCACACTGAAACCTCGTCCGATCCGTGGTGGGAAATAGATTTGAAATCCTCAGTGCCAACTGATCGCGTCGTGGTGTGGAATCGGACGGACAGCTCGGCGGAACGTCTGAGCAATTTCCGCATCGTACTGCTCGATGAAAAGCGCGAGCAGGTGTGGGAACAGCAAGTGCAGAGCGCGCCGGATCCGAGCCTTGAACTTCGATTGGACGGTAGTCGCACGATTGAATTCGCCTCAGCCACGGCGGACTTTTCCGAGAAGGATTTTGACGCCAAAGAGGTTCTTCACAACAAGAAACAAAAGACTCAAGGTTGGGCCGTCGCTCCGAAGACGGGCGAGCCGCACGCGCTGACGCTTATTCCAAAAACTCCCGTAGTCGTCGGCGCAGGGTCAAATCTCGTCATCACGATCGATCAACTTTTCAATCGCGATTACGCGACCATCGCGCAACTGCGGCTCTCGAAATCTACCGACATGCGTGCGCCGGAGTTCGCAGTTGTTCCCGCTGCGACGCTGGAAATTATTCAAGTCGACGCCGCAAAGCGCACTGAAGCACAGTGGAAAGAGTTGCTCGATTACTACCTGACCATGGCCCCGGCGTTGCAAGGCACGCGCGACGAACTGGCGAGCGCGAAAAAGACCCTCAACGAAATCAAACCGGCCACGACCGTGCCTATCCAGATGGAACTCGCGGCTGACAAACGACGCAAGACGCACATTCATCTACGCGGCAATTTCATGACCCTTGGCGACGAGGTGAATGGAGGCCTGCCATCCGCGTTCGGTGCGCAATCCGATCCAGGCCACACAGACCGGTTGGCACTGGCGCGCTGGCTGGTGAGCACGAACAATCCGTTGACCGCGCGCGTCGTCGTGAACCGTTTGTGGGAATCCATCTTCGGCATCGGAATTGTGCGCACGAGCGAGGAGTTTGGTTCGCAAGGCGATGCGCCCTCACATCCTGAGTTGCTCGATTGGCTTGCGGTGGAGTTGATGGAGAATCATTGGGATGTGAATCATGTGCTGCGGTTGATGGTCGCTTCCTCAACGTATAGGCAATCATCGAGAGTCACGCCTGCGTTGCTAGCAAAAGATCCAGACAACCACCTACTGGCGCGCGGACCACGATTCAGGCTTTCGGCGGAGATGATCCGTGATCAAGCGCTGGCCGTGAGCGGATTGCTGAGTTCAAAAATGTTCGGCCCGCCAGTCAAACCGCCACAGCCCAACTTGGGTCTGAGGGCTGCATTTGGCGGCGCGACAGACTGGGAAACGAGCAGCGGAGAGGATCGCCATCGGCGCGCGATCTACACGACATGGCGACGGTCAAATCCGTATCCGTCCATGGCGACATTCGACGCGCCGAACCGCGAAGTTTGTCTTGTTCGACGCGACCGATCCAACACGCCGTTGCAGGCACTCGTGACCCTGAACGACCCAGTTTACATGGAAGCAGCTCAGGCACTCGCGCGAAGAATGGATGCCGTTGGTAATTCTCCATCGGACAAGTTACGTCACGGTTTTCGATTATGCCTGAGCCGTGCGCCTACGGAGAAGGAAATGAAAGGACTGCTGGAGCTTTTTTCAAAAGCACATGCGCGTTTCAAGAATGACAACGCGAAGGCAGTTGATGTGGCGACCAAGCCGCTCGGCGACGCGCCCAAAGATGCGGACGTCACAGAGCTTGCAGCTTGGACTGTTGTAGGCAATGTCCTGCTGAATCTGGACGAGATGTTGATGAAGCGATAACCTCAAGCCACCCAATGAATCCCAACCTCGAAAACCTCCAAGGCATCACGCGCCGACATTTTCTCGGCAAGTCCGCCTACGGCCTGGGAGCGATCGCGCTGGCTTCATTGCTCAAAACAAATCTTTCTGCTGCGAACAATCCGCCACCTAATCCTCTCGCGCCGCATTTGCCCCATTTTGCTGCCCGAGCGAAGCGCGTCATCTATCTGCACCTGACAGGTTCGCCGCCGCATCTGGATTTGTTCGACTACAAGCCAGAACTGGTGAAACGCGACGGACAGGATTGCCCCGATGCTTTTCTCAAAGGCAAACGCTTCGCGTTCACCACCGGCACGCCGAAGTTGCTCGGGACACGCCGAACTTTTTCGCAGCACGGCAAAGGCGGCGTGTGGATGTCCGATGCGATCCCGCATCTTCATTCTGTCGCGGACGAATTGTGCGTGATCCGCTCGATGACTACGGATCAATTCAATCACGCGCCGGCTGAGTTGCTCGTGCTCACCGGCTCGCCGCGCTCCGGCCGTCCTTCATTCGGCTCGTGGGTGACGTATGGTTTGGGAACAGAGAATCAAAACCTGCCGGGCTTCGTAGTTTTGATTTCAAGCGGCGTACAACCGAACGGCGGAAAAAATTCTTTCGGCAGCGGTTTCCTGCCATCCGTATTTCAAGGGGTGCAATGCCGATCGAAAGGCGACCCGGTTCTCTACGCATCCGACCCGGCGGGATTGGATCGCGAAGTGCGCCGCATGAGCCTCGACACGTTGCGCGAGTTGAACGAAATCCAATCGCGCGAACTCGGCCATCCGGAAACGCAGACGCGCATCGCCCAATACGAACTCGCGTACCGCATGCAGATGTCCGTGCCGGAAGTCATGGACATCACGCGCGAGTCTGCAGCTACCATCGAGAACTACGGTGCGAAACCGGGCGAAGCGAGCTTTGCCAACAACTGCCTGCTCGCCCGGCGGCTCGTTGAACAGGGCGTGCGGTTTGTGCAACTCTTTGATTGGGGCTGGGATTTCCACGGCACAAATCCCGGCGAAGACATCCGCGAGGGACTCACGAAAAAATGCGCCACGATGGATCGCCCTGTTGCCGCGTTGCTGAAGGATTTGCGCCAACGCGGGCTGTTGGATGAAACGCTCGTGGTGCTCGGTGGAGAATTTGGACGCACGCCATTCCGGGAAGGCCGCACAGCGAAAAGCGAAATCCTCGGACGCGACCACTTTCCCGATTGCTACACCATGGTGCTAGCAGGCGGCGGCGTGAAAGGCGGCTACACGCACGGCGAGTCAGATGAACTCGGCTTCAGCGTGGCGCGGGACAAAGTCGGCGTGCACGACCTTCAAGCGACATTACTCCACCAACTCGGTTTCAATCACGAACGCCTCACCTACCGCTTCCAGGGCCGTGACTATCGACTGACGGACGTTGAGGGCGAAGTGGTGAAAGCGATTTTGGCGTGAAGTAATCTTCCTCGTTCTCGATTCTTGGCCGGGGCGTTGGTAGGGCGCGTCACTCCGTGCGCGCCGTCGTGAGTCCATCCAAAGCGGCGCGCAGGGGACTGACGCGCCCTACCTTTTCGGCCTCACTTCAACGGCATGCCGGGCTCGGGCTTGCCGTTGGTGGTGAGGATTTGGAAATGATGCACGCCAGCAGCCAGAGCATGATCACTGGTCCAGACAATTTTGAGATCAGGCGTGACCTCAATCATGGAAACACCCTTATTTGCACCATGACTGCCGACCACTGTGTTGCCATTGGCGAGCCGTTGCGAGCCGCAAGGGTCTTTGAACTGTCCGACGACGTTTTCGTTGAGCACTTTCCAAACGACAGCGCCGCGTGGATCGAGTTCAACCACTTTGTTGCCGTGCGTGAGTGAGACGAGCGTGTTGCCGCTGTCGAGCCGGATGGCGGTGAACGGCCAGTTCTCGCCTTTGCGCCCGCCGAGTTCATCGAGATCAGTCTTCAAAACGTGCACAATTTTTCCTTCAGGAGAATACTCTTTGACGGCGAACGCCAGCAGGTGCGGCACGAGAAAATTTCCGTTCTTCAACTGCCGCGCCATGCGGGTTTGCATATGGGCGTTGTCTGTCTCGGGCTGCAACGGGAACTCCAGCACGATTTTCCCCTGCACATCTACCTCAAGCAGGCGCGGGCGCGACCCCAGTTCTGTGACCAGTGTGTTGCCGCTATAAAGCCGCTGCGCCGTGCCGATCTCCTTGCACTCGGGACTCCGTTGATAAGAAAAAACAACCTTTTTGTCCCGCGTGACTTCCTCCACGTAGCCCGAATAAGCAAGAAGCACGTTGCCGTTCGGGAGAACGAACCCGTCCCGCGAACCGCCCTTGTGTTCCCAGATCACATTGCCGTCCTCGCCGATGATGGCGGTCTTGCCACCAAGAACTAGATAGGAATGACGGATGGAATTGGTTTGTGGCGCGTCTTCGGCGAAACCGGCGTTGACGGCTAGAATGAATAGGACAACGGCGAATACTTTTGGGGCATGGTTCGATTTCATGGTCTGCAGACGACAACAGAAATGATCCTCAGATGAAAGATTTTTCGGCGGTTAATAATCATTGCAAGGGCGGATTCAAGTGGCTACCTCAAGGGGGCGGGCGGCAAGTTCTGCTGTTCCTTTTACCGGGGTGGAAAACATTTCATGAAGAAAATCCTGTTTCATCGCGTCCATTGTTGGCTAAATATATTCAAGATCTGATGAAGCAGAGTTTTCATGTGCGGCTGAGTGTGATCGCGTTTTACGCGATGGGGGTGGCGTTGCGTTCATCGGGTGCGCCTGTGGGTGAGGAGTTTTTTGAGAAGAAGATAAGGCCGGTGTTGGCGGAGAGTTGTTACGAGTGTCACAGCGCGTCGAGCAAGAAGTTGAAGGGTGGTTTGTTGGTGGATAATCGCGCGGCGTTGCTCGCGGGTGGGGATACTGCGCCTGCTGTCGTGCCCGGCAAACCGGAGAAGAGTCTGCTCTTGGATGCGATGGCGCATCGCGTGGAGGATCTGGAGATGCCGCCGAAGAAGCCGAAGTTGCCGGATGCGGTGTTGAAGGATTTTGAGCGTTGGATCAAGGATGGCGCGGTGTGGCCCGGTGGTGAGACTGTGGCGGCGACGACGAATGCGTATGGGTTTGATCTCGAAGAGCGGAAGAAGCGGTTGCCGTGGGTTTGGGAAACGCCGAAGCGCCAGGTGTTGCCGAAGGTGCAGGATAAGAAGTGGCCGCTGACTGCGGTGGATCATTTCATTCTGGCTCGTCTCGAAAAGGAAAAGATGAAGCCTGCGCCTGCGGCTGAACCGGAGATCTGGTTGCGGCGGGTTTATTTCGCGCTGATCGGTTTGCCGCCGTCGCCTGAGGAATTGGCGGCGTTCTTGAAGGATGGTTCGCCCAAGGCTCGTGAGTGGGTGGTAGATCGGTTGTTGGCGTCGCCGCAATTCGGCGAGCGCTGGGGTCGGCACTGGTTGGATCTGATGCGCTATGCGGAATCGCGCGGACACGAAGGCGATTACATCATCCCGAACGCCTACGAGTATCGGGACTACGTGATCCGCGCGCTGAACGCGGACGTGCCGTATGATGCGTTCGTGCGGGAACACATCGCGGGGGACATCTCGACGAAGCCTCGTCGCAATCCGGAGAATGGATTCAACGAATCCATTCTTGGAACGGGCTGGGCGTTTCTCGGCGAAGAGATCCATTCGCCTGTGGACACGCGGCAGGATGAGAACGACCGGATTGATAACCGCATTGATGTGATGTCGAAGACGTTCACGGGCATGACGGTTTCGTGTGCGCGTTGTCACGATCACAAGTTCGATGCGATCTCGCAGAAGGATTATTATGCGATGGCGGGATTCTTCGTGAGTTCGGGGCAGCGATTGGCGCGGTTCGAGACATTGGAAGATGAGAAGGTGACGGCGCGGCAGTTGGGAACATTGAATGAACGGTGGGCCGCGAAGATCAACGAGAAGATACTTCATGACGCACAAGCTCCGGTGCTGGGGCAGTTGAAGGATTATCTGGCGGCCGCAGCAGAAGCGTTGAAAATGGAAACGAATGCGCCGCCGAAACGTAACGCGAAATTGCGCGTGGAAGGGCTTGCAAGCGGCGTGACGAATGAGATCGCACGGCTCGCCACGGAGCGTTCGTTGAACACGAACATCCTGGGTCAATGGACGGTGGCGATCTTGAACGCGGCGAGCAACTCGAACGATGCGTTGTTTCCGCTGGCACGATTGGTTTTCCCGACGAACAGTGTCGCCGCTAACACGCTGAAGACGGAGCCTGCACTCCCGGACGGGGCGCGTGTGGTGTTGGATTACGGAAAAGTTACCAGCCAAGAATGGTTTGCTGACGGAGTTGGGTTTGGGCTGAAGCCGGTGAAGCGGGGTGAATTGCAAGTGGTGGCTCCGAACGCTGGCAATCGGTCGGACTTGAATCTCACGACACGCGTGGCAGCGCAGGCGGATTCCAACTGGCGCGATCTGGAGTTGAGTCCTGGCGTGGAACGCGAGCCGACAAAGTATGGAGGTTGGAAGCGCGATGGTGTGATGCTGCGCACGCCGAAGTTCGAACTGACGAGCGGCAAGATCCATTATCTGGTGCGAGGTAGCGGGAAAGTATTTGCGGCAGTGGATTCGAACCGACTGGTGACCGGCCCGCTGCATGGCGATCTGGCTTACGAATGGAAGTACGATGACCGGTGGCGTTGGGTGACGCACGATCTCTCCGAATACGCGGGTCATCGCGTGGCGATTGAATTCTCGCCGGGCAACGAGTTTGAAACTTCGGTGGCGATGATCGTCGAGTCTGAGAAACGCCCGGAAGACCCGATCTCCGTGGGACAACATCTGGCGAATGTATTGATTGAGCGGAATGGGAGCTCGATCCCGGACGCAGCCGCCGCGTATCAGGAGATTTTCACCGGAGCATCGAAGGCGTTGAGCGCTGCGAGTGCAGATGGCCGAACGCTCGAAGTGGCAAGCTGGATGGCGGATCGCCCGGAATTATTTTCCGGCAAAGACGGCGTGTGGCCTGAGCCGATGGCTGGCGTGATCCGGGATTATCGCAAGGAACGCGAGCCGATCATGAGCCGTGTGCAATGGAAATCCCGCACGGCGCCTGCGATGATCGAAGGCAATGGCTTGGATGAATTCCTGCTCGTGCGCGGCAAACACCAGACGCCGAAGGGACTCGTCCCGCGCCGGTTTTTGGAAAGCATCGCCGGGCCTGAACCGATCACCAGCAATCCAGGAAGCGGGCGCAAAGAATTGGCGGATGCGATGACGTCGCCGGAGAATCCTTTGTTCGCGCGCGTGCTGGTCAACCGCGTGTGGCATCATCTGTTCGGGCGCGGGATTGTTCCGACGGTGGACAACTTCGGCTGGCTGGGCCAACGTCCGTCGCATCCGGAACTGTTGGATGATCTGGCGGTATCGTTCATCGAGGAAGATCGTTGGTCGCTGAAACATTTGCTGCGGCGGCTGGTGCTTTCGCACACGTTCGCGATGTCGAGCAAGCCGACCGATCCAAAATTCGAGGAGCGTGATGCGGAAAACATACTATTGCATCGGATGAATCTGAAACGGCTCGAAGGTGAAGCGATCCGAGATTCGATGCTGGCCGTCTCCGGACGTCTCGACCTGCGGATGTATGGGGTGGGCGTGCCGTTGCATCCGTCGCAATTTGTCGAAGCGCGCGGATTGCGGTCGGAGCGCGGGCCGCTGGACGGAGAAGGCCGACGCAGTATCTACGTGGCCGCGCGCAGAAATTTCCTACCGATGATGATGACAGCGTTTGATACGCCCACGCCATTCACGACCGTGGGGCGACGCAACGTTTCCAACGTGCCCGGGCAGATGTTGTTCCTCATGAACGATCCGTTCGTCCACGAACAGGCGGAGGTCTGGGCGAATCGAATCGTGACCGAACATCCCAAAGCAACTGCGGACGAGCGCATCAAGCAACTATACCTCGCTGCGTTCTGCCGCGAACCCTCGACGACGGAACTGGCGCGCTGCCGTTCGACATTGAACGAAGTGGCTGGCGCTTCTGGCGAGAAGATGCCAACGATCAATGCGTGGACGGAACTCTGCCACGCGATGTTTGGAGTCAAAGAATTCATGTATGTCAGATAACCCTGTTCATTGTCGCCCCTGCCTCACACGTCGCGAGATGTTGAAAGGGTTCGCGTGCGGCTTCGCCTCAGTGGCGTTCTCCGCACTGTTCGGACAAAACCTGTTGCAAGCCGCAGGCGCGCCCCGCCCTAACCCGCTCGCCCCGCGCGCGCCGCATTTCAAACCACGCGCGCGCAACGTGATCTTCCTCTACATGGACGGCGGCGTATCGCAGGTGGACAGCTTTGATTACAAGCCGTTGCTCGAAAAACATCACGGAGAAGATCCGCGCACGGCGATCGGAAAATTAGAGAAGACACAGTTCGCCAACGTCGGCAAGGTGATGAAGTCTCACTGGAATTTTTCGAAACGCGGCGAGAGCGGCCTGTGGGTCAGCGACCTGTTTCCGCACATCGCGGAACAGGCGGACCAGCTTTGCGTCATCAAATCCATGACGTCGAAGTTTCCCGAACACACGAGCGCGAATTATTTCCTCCACACCGGCACGGGATTGCAAGGACGCCCCAGCATGGGCGCGTGGGCGACGTATGGCTTGGGTAGCGAAAATCAAGACGTGCCGGGCTTCGTCCTGCTCAACGGCGGGTTGATCCCCTCTGGAGGCATGGACAATTTTGGCAATGGCTTTCTGCCGGCCACATATCAGGCATCCGTCTTTGAATCGAAAGACCCGCCGCTCGCGAACATCCGCGCGTCGGAAAAGAATCCGCGGATGCAGGAGTTGAAGACCTCGCTGATCCGCGACCTAGATGAACAGACGCTGAAACAAGCGGGACGTGTGGACGCGTTGGAATCAGCCATCGCGAATCATGAGTTGGCGGCGCGGATGCAGTTGACGGTGCCCGAACTTCTGGACCTCAAAGGAGAAACAGACGCGACCAAGAAGCTCTACGGCTTGGATTCCGACGATCAATACACGCGAGGTTACGCCAAGCAATGCCTGTTGGCGCGGCGGCTGGTCGAACGCGGCGTGCGTTTTGTGGAGTTGACCTGCCAGCGAATCGGCGGCTACGACCGCTGGGATGCGCACGGTGATCTCAAAAAGAACCATTCTGGAAACGCCCACGCGGTGGATCAACCCATCAAAGGGCTTCTCATAGACCTCAAGCAACGCGGGCTCTTGGAAAATACGCTGGTGGTGTTCTCCGGCGAGTTTGGGCGCACGCCGTTTGCGCAAGGTGGCGATGGCCGTGATCACAACGAATACGGATTCTCGAACTGGATGGCCGGCGCCGGCGTGAAGCATGGCATGAGTTTTGGGGAGACAGACGACTGGGGTTACAAAGCTATCGTGGACAAAGTGGACATGCACGACTTCCACGCCACCCTGCTCCACCTCCTCGGAATGGATCACGAGAAGCTCACGTATCGCTTCGGCGGACGCGATCTGCGCCTGACTGACGTCGAGGGAAAAGTGATCAAAGGAATTCTCTCGTGACCACTTGTCGAACATTTCGGCAACCGACTTGTTAATATTTCCATCACCTATGAATCAAAGATCTAATTATCGGAACATGTGCAACAAAGTATCGTTGATGATGAAATGCTTCCTGATGCTCGCATTCTCCTCGTCGCTCAATTTGAATGCTGCCGACGCAGCTAATCCCAAAAATGCCACGTTCAAGTTTCCCTGTCCCGACAACGAAATCGCCCGCTACTCGGCACTTCGCGCTAGTGGGCCGATCAAGATTGACGGACGACTCGACGAACCCACTTGGACGAATGCCACGTGGTCGCCGCGCTTTCACGACATCCTCACGGGTGGCCCGACGATCCATGACACCCGCGCTTGCGTGACATGGGACGACAAGAATCTTTACGTCGCCTATCGTGTCGAAGAGCCGTTCGTTCACGCACGCTTCACCAATCGTAACGCCCACATCTACCAGGACAACGACGTGGAGTTTTTTATCGCCGGGAAAGATTCCTACTACGAATTCGAGATCAACGCTTTCAACACGACCTACGAAGTTTTTTTTATCTGGGAGGAAGGCTATGAATCTGGTGGGTTCTCCAAACGGCCCGAGTTCGAGCGAAGCAAGCTGCGCCCATTCAATGGCGTCGGCATGAACAATCACCCGCGCGGCAAGCGGCTTGGAAATTTCAAATGGTTTTATCCCGAGATGAAAACTGCCGTACACATTGACGGCACTGTGAACAACGATAGCGACCGTGATCGTGGTTGGACGGTAGAACTTGCGTTCCCGTGGAAAGGTTTGGAATCGCTCGCCAAGGCAGACAATCGCGCATTGCCGCCCAAAGATGGCGACTTGTGGCGCATGGATTTCTCGCGCTTCAACACTTACAAAGAAGCGCCGCCAGCCAAAGATTCTGGCGGCTGGTTTTGGAGCAAACACGGTATCTGGGATTCCCACATCCCGGAATGTTTTCCCTACATCACCTTTTCGACCAACAGCGTCGCGGACAAAAAAGGTTCTGCTGGACACTGATAACGGAAATAAATTCTCCGTATCGTCAGAACCAACTTGTATCCGGCGGCAAGTGTTGCCAGTTTTTCAATTATGAAGCCATTCAATCGCCGCGCATTTCTCGCCGCCATGCCTGCTGCATTGGCGTTGCCATCCCTCGCAGCGGAATCCAACTCATCCACCGCAGAACCCGTCATCAAGCCGATGAAGAACTCGATCATCTATCGATTCTCCATCGGCGACATCGAGGCGTTCTCGATCAGCGATGGCACGCTCAGGTTCGGCCCGCCGGACAAGATGATGTATCCGGAAGATCAGCGTCCGCTCATGAAAACCACACTGGAACATGAGTCCGAACCCACCGATGGCATTCCCTGCTACATCAACGTTCTCGTGTTGCGCTGGGGCAAGGAAGTCGTGGTGATCGATCCGGGCTTCGGCGCAGGGAGCAGGCCGAGATTCGGCTGGCTGTTCGATGCCTTTGAACAGATCGGCATCAAAAACGAACAGGTCACCGCAGCGTTCCTCAGCCACGCGCACATAGATCACATCGGGGGATTGGTGAATGGAAACAAACCCGCGTTTCCGAACGCAGCGGTTTACGTGTTACAGGACGAATTGGATTTCTGGTTCACGAAAGAGCCGGACTTTTCTCAATCACACCGCAACCCCGCCGAACTTCCCGGCCTCATCAAAGGCAACCGCGAGAAATTTGAAATCCTCAAGCCGCAGACCCACGCCATGAAAAGCGGCGCGTCACTCTTCGATGGTCGCATCATCATCGAAGCCGCACCCGGCCACACCGCTGGTCACGCCATGTTCCGGATTTCATCCAAGGGCGAATCTCTACTGCACATCGCCGACCTCGTGCATCACTGGATTCTGATGTTCCACGATCCGAGCTGGCTTATCGGGCTTGATCACAATCTAGCGATTTCAGCCCGCACCCGGAAAAAAGTGTTTGAGAATGAATCCGCTGCGCACACGCGACTCTTTGGGTTTCATCTTCCGTGGCCCGGGCTGGGCCGCGTTGCGCAATTCGGCACAGGTTACCGCTGGCTGCCCGAGGCGTTGCGTTGGGACAAATGACGGTGGGCGGGTGTCCCGCGATGGGGGCGAAGGTTGCGAAGGGATAGGTTCAGAGAAAATCCGACAGAGAATGTGGCGGCAGGCACTTGCCTGACTTTGAGGGCGGCATCCTGCCGCCCGGAACGAACAGTGGAAATGAGTGCCGTTTGAAATTATTCCACGCGCTTGACCGTGCGTGAGGTTTTTTCCGCCGGGCTGGAAAACAGGCGCTACGGCCGCTCCGCCATTTTAGCTGGACGGATTGAGATGTTGGTTTTGGTCGTGAAGAAAGACTGAAAAAACTCCTCCGGTGTAAGGCCTTCGATTGGGGACTCAGTCAGTGGAGGACGAGGCGCGTCCTTCAATCGAGTATCAAAATCCAGAACCTGGTTAACCTCAGTTGTAAGGCCGAGTCTTTGATCATCCGTTAACAGTTGCGAAATCTCATTCGCTGTCTTTCGATCTAAAGCGCCCCAGTGTTCGCGGGCAGCTTTAATATCTATGTGGAGTTGACGTAGCTGCTTCTCTTCATCGGTCATGTGTGCGCCGAGATAAAGCTGCGGTTGTTTTCGTTCCTCCTCTCTGGCGACTTCCAAAAGCTTACGGATGCCCCAAACCGTATCTTTATTGGTAATATTCAGCATTGCGGCTAAATATTCAGATTGAAAATGGCTAAATTCAGCAGGTTCTGAAAAGCGGCGTCCGAGATAAGGCCACGCTTTCTGAAGATGCCATTGTTCAGGCGGTGTGAGTTGTTCGCTTGCCAGTTTTTTTATCAACGAAGCATAAGCGACTGCGGTGTCTTGGACGATAGGCGACGTGACCGGCGGCATCTGCTCAGGTGTTAGTCCGTACTGGGCACTGCGTAGAGCCGCTAAATTTGAGCGGTCTGGAGCTTGTCGTCTCAGCAAGTTGATTTCACCGCGAAGCCTCAACAAATCCGCCGTGTTTTGGTTTAATCGTTCGTTATCATCTCGCAGTGCAGCAAGTCGGTTGGTCGCCTCGTCGTAGCTT
>CAMCWI010000037.1 GCA_945882065.1 Akkermansia muciniphila | reverse complement strand
GTGATATCGCGCATGGTAGCGCTCTTATACTCTCGGCCTTCAAACTGAATGTAATTGACCGTCACTTCGGTCTTGAGGAGGCGTCCATCTTTCGTCTTGTAGTCAGTTTCAAATGAAAAGGTCTTTCGACGCTTCACGTCTTCCCAATGAGCCGGCCAGGCCGCCGCTGGAAAATGGGCGACAATGTCCGGCACGGTTTTTCCCAGGACTTCTTCTCGCGTGTAACCCAGTGTCCGACATGCCGCATCGTTCACGTAAACAATTTTGCCATCCGGAGTCATCCAAAAAACCGATTCCGCCGCGCGGTCAACACTGAGCTGTGTGAGCCTTAGTGACTGCTCCAACAACTTGCGCTCGGTGATGTTTTCCAACACAGCGAGATGGTGCAAGGGCTCCTCGCCCGGCCGCCAAAGAGGGGACACAGCAATGCTTACCCAGACGACCGCGCCGTCCGGGCGGAGGAGACGTTTCTCCATTGTGAATCCCCTTGTATCACCGTCGATCATCCGGTGCCTCTGATTGAGATCATTTGCGAGATCATCGGGATGCGTGATGGACATGAAGTCCGTGGCCAGCAATTCCGCCTTGGAGCGCCCAAGGATTTCAAGGTCCTTACGGTTCACTTCAACGAACCGGCCCGTGCGGGATTCCAGCACGGCCACACCCACTCCCGCTTGTTCAAAGATGGTGCGATAACGAAATTCCGATTCGCTCAGTGCAACCTCAGCTTTTTTCTGTGGAGTAATGTTCTGGACGATGGCCACAACGCGGTCTGGACTCTTCCCCGCAGCCCACAAGGCCGAAACGATGACACTCACCCAGACCTTTTCCCCATTCTTTGCTATGTAGCGTTTCTCCAAGCTGTATCCCCTCGTCTTTCCCTCCAACAACAGTTGCCAGTTTCGGAGCATCACAGGCATGTCGTCCGCATGGGTAAGGTCAGCCATTGTTTTGGACAGCAATTCCTCCTCTGAATAGCCCAACATCTGACAGCAGTACTTGTTGACCCGTAACAGGTTTGCGCTCGTGCCCGCTTCAATTACCCCCACGCCAGCCTGTTCGAAAATCGCGCGCAACCGCCGCTCATCTTCAAACATCCTCACCTCGGCCTCCCTGCGAAAGGTGATGTCACGCACGGTGGCAAAATTGAACTCCTGCCCACCGATGCAGACGTAATTAGCGTTGACCTCTATTGGGAAAAGTCGCCCGCCTTTCGTCCGGTGACGGGTTTCGAGGGTAACGGTGCCGCGCTTTTTGAGATCTTCAAAATGTGCGCTCCAGACGCCTTCTTGACAATCTGGATCCAGGTCAAATATCGAAATGTTGAGAATTTCTTCCCGCGTATAGCCACGAGTCTTCCAGCCAGACTCGTTCGTGTAGAGGATGCGTCCTTCACGGTTGACCCAGAACACAGAGTCGCCTGAATGTTCCACGCTCAACCGGAACTTCTCCAGTTCGTCCTCCAGCTTCTTGCGTTCTGTGATGTCCAATGCCACCCCCCCGACGTAACGCCGCCCCGACGCATCCCTGAACGTAAATTTATTATTGAGCCAATAGGAAACCGTACCATCGGGGTTTACGGCGGATTCAACGAAATCGATTGATTTGCCTGCAGCAAGCACCGCAAGGTCGTTCTTTCTGTATTCCTCCGCGATTGTTTTGGGCCACAGTTCGAAATCGGTTTTGCCCAAGCGGTCTGCCAATGTCACGCCGAAGTGTCGTTCATAGTGTGGGCTGAGAAATACATAGCGGCCTTCTTCATCCTTGCACCAGGCCATGGTGGGGCTGTTCTCCATAAACGCCCGCAGAAAGAGCTCGTTCCCTCTTAATAATTGTTCGGATGCAGGATTTTCTGGAGTCATATCAGGATTATGAGGTTTATCTGCGCATCAACGCAATTCGTAAGCGACAGTAAAGGCAGGGAAATTATCGATGCCCTCGAATTGTTACGAGTTGTTTTCAGGTTTTGTAGAAGGCGAACTTGGAGTGGGGTGATTTTTGATAGCGGGCGGACGCAATAGATTTTAGAGATTGTTTTCCCAGGAGGGTTGAGGCGTATATCACCCTAAAATCTAGGTTGAGTTAAAAGTCTTTCAGCGCTCCAAGTCTTCATCCTCCCACGAAGCCGGATCATCAAGCGATTCCAGATGGGTGAACACCACTGAGTCCGAAACCGTGGTGCGGATATCCCCCTCGATGCGCTCCAGAAGTTCATGCCCGCGCTGCACGGTCCAATCGCCCGGCACAAGCACGTGCACCGAAATGAATTTCTTTGAGCCAGATTGCCGAGTACGCAACGCGTGGAACTTCACCCCTCCAGATTCGTAATTCTCGAATGCTTTTCGCACCTTCGCGAGATCGCTTGTTGAAATGGACGCGTCCATCAACCCGCCAATTGAACGCCGCACGATGCCCACGCCAGTCCAGATGATGTTTGCCGCAACGAGCAACGCCACCACCGGATCGAGCCACAACCAACCCGTCCACACCACCAACAACACGCCGACAATGACTCCCACACTCGTCCAAACATCCGTGAGCAGATGGCGAGCATTCGCTTCGAGTGTGATGGAATTATGTCTGCGCCCGGCACGCATGATCACCAAGGCGACCACGAGATTCACGACTGATGCTACGACTGAAACTGCGAGACCGTCGCCTACTTCATGCAACGGCTTCGGCGTGATCAATCGCATCACCGCAGCGACCGCGATGCTGATTGCCGCAACGAGAATCAAACCGCCTTCGAGTCCGCTGGAGAAATATTCCGCCTTACCGTGACCGTAAGCGTGATCTTCATCAGCCGGACGCGCCGCCACCGTCAACATCGCCAACGCCATAATACCGCCAAGCAGATTGACGACAGATTCCACGGCGTCCGACAACAAACCCACCGATCCCGTGATGAGATACGCGACAGTCTTCAACCCGATCGTGAGCAGAGCTGCGCCAATGGATAGCCAGGCAAAGCGAGTTAATGAGGCGCGGTTCACGCACGGCAGATTACACACGAACAGTTGCGGCTTGCTAGCAAATGCCATTGGCTCGAAGCGCAGCGCGTTGACGCTTTGGGCCAAAAGTCCTACGCTAAAGCCGCACTATGAGTGAACTGCTGAATTCCCTGATCGAACTGATCCGTCGCACGTCTGCCGAGATTCCCGATGACGTCCACAAAGCCATCCTCACGTCGCTCGAGAACGAGAAGAAGGATTCCCTCGCCCAGAACGCCCTCAAGATTGTGGATCAGAACATCGCGCTGGCGAAAAATAAATCGCAGCCCATCTGTCAGGACACTGGCAGCATTTTGTTTTACGTGGATGTGCCGGTTGGTTACGACCAGATCACGTTCGCCGAGACTGCGCGCGAAGCGGTGAAGGCCGCGACCAAGAAAGGTTATCTCCGCCAGAACTCCGTGGATTCGCTTACCGGCAAGAATGACGGCACGAACTGCGGCCCGGGCGCGCCCGCCTTTCACTTTCATCAACATCGTTCGGCCGAGATTTCCGTGAAGCTCGCGCTCAAGGGCGGCGGTTGCGAAAACGTCGGCGCGCAATACTCGCTGCCCGACGACGGCCTCCACGCGAATCGCGACCTCGACGGCTGTCGCAAGGCGATCCTCGACGCGGTGTTGCAGGCGCAGGGCAAAGGCTGCGGCCCGGGTGTGCTCGGCGTGTGCATCGGCGGCGACCGCGCCACCGGCTACGAGATGAGCAAGACCCAATTCCTCCGTCGCCTCGACGACCGCAACGCCGAACCCAAACTCGACGCGCTGGAACAGGATGTTTTGAAAACCGCGAACGAACTCGGCATCGGCCCGATGGGTTTCGGCGGCAAGACGACATTGCTGGGCGTGAAAATCTGCACGGCCAACCGCGTGCCTGCGTCGTATTTCGTGAGCGTCAGCTACATGTGCTGGGCCTTCCGTCGCCAAGGCATGACGCTGGATGCGGACGGGAAGATCGGGAAGTGGTTGTATTAAAAATGAGTGTTGGAGTGTTGATTTGAAAAGCATTCTCACTTTTGCCAGATGCAAACTGGGCTGGCAATCTTCGCCAGCAACGCTAACTTTGCAGCGTGAACACGGAACATTCAGTCGCCGCGCATTGGAATCAGGACTTTGATGAGGTCCGATTGGGACAATGGGCGAAAGACTTGCGCAGCCAACTGCGCGCGCCGCAGGTATCGCTCGGTCTTGTGTTCATGACGCCGCGCTTCTTCTCGCAGGCGAAACAGATCCTTGAAACCCTCCGTGTCCATGCGCGCATCCCGTTGCTTGCGGGTTGTTCCAGCACCGCGCTCGTGGCTGGCAACGAGGAGTTGGAGGAAAACCCCGGCATCGTACTCGCACTCTATTCGTTGCCGGGCGCAAAGCTCGACGGGATTTATTTCACACAAAGGCAGGTGGAAGAAGCCGAGGGCCAAACCTACTGGCAGGAGTTGACAGAAGTCACCGCCAAGCAAACCAACGGCTGGCTCACGTTCATTGATCCGTTCCATCTCGACTCGGAATCGTGGTTGCGGACTTGGAACGAATCCTACGCCGGGGTGCCCGTCTATGGCGGGCTATCCAGCGGAGTGTTTGCTGAACAAGTCACGCAAATTTATCTGAATGGCGATGTCTATGAGGAAGGCGGCGTGGCCATCTCTGTGGGTGGCGACGTGAAACTCGCTGGCGTCATCTCGCAAGGTTGCACACCCATCGGCGATACGTGGACGTTGACGCGGGTGGAACAAAACCTCATCCACAAGATCGCGAATCGCCCGGCGTATGAAGTTCTTTCCGAGACGGTGAACCACATGTCGGCGGACGAACAAAAGAAAGTGCGCGGCAATCTTTTCATTGGACTCGTCGTCAACGAATACCTCGATGACTTTCATCGCGGCGATTTCTTGGTGCGCAATCTTCTCGGTGGCGATCCACAGACCGGCGTGCTGGCCGTGGGCGCGATGCCGCGAGCCGGTCAGACCATGCAATTCCAGCGGCGCGATGCCGAGGCCGCGACCGAAGACTTGAACGAACTGCTCGGCCTCGCTCACCTCAAGCTGGGCGGCGCGACGGTTTATGGCGGCTGCCTCTGCTGTTGCAACGGGCGCGGCAAACATCTCTTCGGTCAATCCGGCCACGACGCGCAGCTCGTCCAGAAACAATTCGGCGGCATCGGACTGTCCGGCTTTTTCTGCAACGGCGAGATCGGCCCGGTCGGCCAGAAAAATTTCCTGCACGGCTACACAGCGTCGCTGGCGTTGTTTGTGAAGAAGTAGAGGGACGTGTGCGTGGTATGCGTTCCGTCAAGTGGGGTTCACACCCATCGGCCACTTACTTTTAATCTTGTTCGTAATCTTGATTTCTCCGTGTGGAAAAATTCTTCACTGTTTTCCGTGGAATGGAAAATTGGCAAATGATTCTAAGATAGAAGGACGCTCGCCCTCACCCTTGCCCTTGCCTGATTCACGGCTGGCTCGTGATCTTCTGCCAGTTCACACCCTGCGTTCCCGCATAGATGGCGAAGGCGCGTTCGTTCTGGATCAACACCGCGCGCACCACACTTGAGTTGTCCGCGTAACCAAGACTCAAGACTGTGTCCGGGATGATTCCGCCTTTTTTGTGCGCGTAGATCAACGCGAACAACGCCTGAGACAACGCAGAGTAAGGCAGTTCCTTGTAAGCACCCTCAAGCGAATCTTCCACGGCGTCGGCCACGAATTCCAGTTGATCCACGAGATGCGGAAACAGCGGCGCATTGATCTGCGTGAACTCCAGTTTCCACTGCGGCAACTGGCGCAACACATTTTCGGCCACGCCCGGCGTGATGCTGGCAGCACCGTTATTCACAAATTTGGCAATCTCTGACATGCCCGCAGTCTAACCAAACCGCCCGCGCATCAAAGAGGAAAATCAAACGGGCTTGGCGGCTAAAACAGCACTTGCAATCCAGCCAGCGTTTCGTAACCTGAACACGCTCTTCAAGGACGCGAGCGTAGCTCAGTTGGTAGAGCATCACCTTGCCAAGGTGAACGTCGAGGGTTCGAATCCCTTCGCTCGCTCCATTTTAACGGCAACCCCGGCACAAACAGAGCGTCATCTTCTCATCCGACGCAAGTTTTCCTCACACGGGCGGCATCCCAGCAGTCTGCGATCTGTGAGTCTTAAAACAGTCACCCTATCCCGAACCAGCTTTGTATGATGGACGCTGAACCGAATACCACCGCGCCGACCCATCCCGGTATCGGAGTCAAGTTGATGACCAAAATCAGGATGATGAAGCCATACCGTGCAAACTGATAATACGTCTCGTTGCTCATGCCGATCAACACGCGCACCACATGCGAGCCGTCCAGCGGCGGAATGGGAAGAAGGTTGAAAAAGCACAGACCGAGACTAAGGATCGCAGACTTCACGCAGAATATCGCAAACGCCTCGGATCCCGCCACCAACCCCAGCTTTGCCATCCCCATCAACACCACCGCCAGCAACAGATTCATCCACGGCCCGGCCATCGAGATGAGAATGTCATCGAGCTTTGGGTTGCGAAGATTGTTGGGATTCACCGGCACAGGTTTCGCCCAACCAATAAGGATTCCCCCCATGAACGGTAAAAATATCTGGATCATCGGAATCAAAAACGTGCCGATGGGATCAATGTGAACCAGAGGATTGAACGAGCAGCGGCCCATGCTGCGCGCGGTGTCATCACCGCACTTGGACGCCATCCACGCGTGACCCCACTCATGAAACGTGAGCAAGATCACAAGACTGACGTAGCTCATCAGCCCATCAATCAATTGATTAAAATCCATGCAAGAAACTAGCCATCCTAAATTCCCCCGTCGAGCCTGGATGGAAAGTGAGGTTCGACTGAAACTACGCAATCACTCCGCCGCCGCACGAGTCAATCGGTCAGAAATACCCCGCCACTCAGTCAGATTCGGCAATGCCTCCACAACGATGACCTCCGCCCCTGCTTCATCACAGCGATGCAGCTCCGCGTAAATCGCGCGCGCAAACGCCGCCGCGTCGCGCGGCATCACGGTAACACCGGCAAAGCCGTCGGCTGACGGGATGCGCGTGTGGGCAATGACGTGGGTGCGTGATGCGTGGTGCGTGGTCCGTGACATCAACTCCTCGTCGCTCTTCCATTCCAAAACCAACAGCTTTGCCTTCGGCGAGTAATGCTTCCGCAACATGCCGGGACTTCGGAGCGTCATGGATTCGTCACCTGCACCCTCGTTCAAAACTCCTTCACCGATGGCTGCGGCAAGCGATTCCGCGTGGATCATTCCCGGCCTGAGTACGCGCGGCTGCCGTAATGAGAGATCAATCACCGTACTCTCGATGCCGACGTGCGACGCGCCTCCATCCACAATGAGTTGAAGTTTTCCGCCGAGTTGTTTGCTGACGTGCGACGCGCTAGTGGGGGAAATCGCGTTGGAAAGATTCGCGCTCGGTGCTGCCAGCGGGAAACCGCAGTCGCGTATCACCGCTTGGATGAAGGAATGCGCTGGCCATCGCACTCCCACCGTCTCCCCGCCACCGGTGACGATTTCCGGAATGGTTTCTGCGCGCGGCAATACCATCGTTAGCGGCCCCGGCCAGAAACTGTTCGCCAGCTTCTCCGCATTCGCTGACCACGCGGCGACGCAGCGTTTCGCCATCGGCAGATCAGCGATGTGAACGATGATGGGATTGTGTGATGGACGACCTTTGATCGAATAAATCTTCGCGACGGCTTCAGGGTTGAGCGCATTTGCGGCGAGGCCATAAACAGTTTCCGTGGGCAACGCCACCACCTCGCCCGCGCTGAGTAGTTCAACAGCGCGCCGGACTGCGATGGAAAACAACTCCGGCGTGTGTGTGGATAGAATCTCGGTGTTCACTCACGCGGCCTATTATTTTCGTTCCTGCCGCGTGCTCGATTGGACAGCAGCACTCCCAATCCTGCGACCAACAGCACGCCCGCGATCCCAAGCATCACCCCGCCACGCGATACATCATGTGATTCAATCGTTGCCGCGCGCTCCGCCCGCTCCTTGAGGACTGCGGGCGGGTTGTCAGAGGGCGAACGGGCGGCCTCCGCATCATCGGCAACTTTCTTGAACGGCGCGAAAAACTTCTCTGCGTTCTCAAAATTCGCGCGCGCCACCCAATACTCCCTCAACGCGTCCCAGCGCTGCGATTCGGTGTTCACGGCATTTTCGGCAGCGACAAGCTCGGCCCGGACGCGGGTGAATTCAGCCGTGATGCTCGCGATCAGGTTTGTGTCGGGCAACGCGCTATGCGTGGCGCTCGCAACCTGATTGGAGCGCGACAGGAATTGGAGCGTTGCCTGGTTGTAACGCGCTTGAACGGGGCGCAACGCAGGGTTCTCGCCTTTGGGAAACTCAGGCGGATGCGCGCGAATGTCAGGGGCGAGCGCAGCCTGTGCAGCCTCGAGTTTCTGGCGGGCGACGTTCAATTTTTTCGCCGCGCTTCTGGAAGGTTCTAAGACGGATTTGACCGCGTTCTCAGCGATGCGTTGCCTCCGATCCACTCGATAATCGCAGTAAGCCTCGGCGACTGCATTGGCGACCTTCACTGTTTCATCAGCATCGTCTCGCGTGATTTCAATCTGGAGGAGCGCCGAGTTGGGCAGGGATGTGACCTTGAGACTTTTTTTTGCGATCTCGCACGACCCCATCGTCTTGAGTCTCTGGCCGGCGTTGTAGCGTTTGCCCCACGCGGTGTTCAGATTAAGCGTCTCGATGACCGATTTGAGGATGAACTCGGAGCGGATCATGTCCGCCTCGGTTTGCAAGACAGATGCCACCTCAGTCCCGACAGGCATTCCCGTTTCAATTCCCGGCAAGACATGAACGATGGCTGTGGCGCGATAAAGTAGCTGAACCCTGCTGATTTGCACGACGCCGACTGCCGCCGCCACGACAGCGAGAGCGACAAGGAATGAACCGAGGAATGTTGCAGGCGCAGGTTTCATCAAATGTAATGGGATTGTTCGTGAACTTCGCCGCTTTGACAATCGTGGATGTGGTGACGCTCAATATCAGACGCAGCTTGCCACTGCCCCGGGGCAGTGGTTTTTCGAGGCAGTGCCTCAAGATGCTCCTTCAATCTTCGTTCGCTGCGTTTGAAACAATTTGCCGTAACAAACCGCAGTCACTATCCGTCTGTGTAGCCGATGAATAAATTACTTCAGTCCACCGTTCTGCTGGTCGCCTTGTGTGGACAGGCGTTCGCACAAACCAACTCCGTCGAAACCCAGCGCACTGTCTGGCACGACTCGAAACGGGATCGTGACGTGCCTGTGAAAATTTATTCGCCCAAATCCGGGAGCAGTCCATTTCCTGTGATCCTCTTTTCGCATGGGCTTGGCGGATCACGCGAGGGTTATGAGTATCTCGGTGAATATTGGGCTGCGCACGGCTACGTTTCCGTACATCTCCAACATCTCGGTAGCGATGATGCCGTGTGGCAAGATGCACGATTGTTGAAACGAAAGCCCGCGATGCAACAGTCAGCCGCCAATCCACAGAACGCCATCAATCGTCCACGGGATGTCTCATTCGCCATTGACGAACTCGAACGCCTCAATCGTGAGTCGTCAACGTGGCATGGTCGCCTCGACCTGGAACGCATCGGCGTGGCGGGACATTCGTTTGGCGCATTCACGACGCTGGCAAGCGCGGGACAGAAGTTTCAGCCTGGCACAGCAAAAGAAAGTTCGCTCGTTGACCCCCGTGTGAAAGCCGCCATCCCGATGAGCGCGCCCACTCCGAAGAATAAACGTCGCCTCGATGAAGTTTATGCTGGCGTGAAAATTCCCTGCCTGCACATGACCGGCACAAAAGATTCAAGCCCCATCGGCGACACAACACCGGAGGAGAGGCGGTTGCCGTTTGATCACTGCAAGAACTCGGATCAATTCCTCATCACGTTCAAGGACGGCGACCACATGATATTCTCAGGACGCACCTCGCGAACAGAGCCGAGCGATGAAACATTTCAAAAGTTGATCCAGCAAAGCTCCACGGCGTTCTTGGATGCTTACCTGCGGAACGATGTTAAAGCGAAGTCGTGGTTGACGAATGATTTCAAAGGCGTTCTCGGTGACACAGGGAAATTTGAGATGACGTTGAAGCGGTGATTCTTCGATTGTGCTTTGGTTGTCCTGCGCAAATAATACGGGCAGTTATGGAAAATACGAACCACTCCGCTGGAATTAAACCTCGCTACATCTGGCCATGGTTCATTGCGGCGGCGGTGATTGTCGCCGTTGTTCTGGCTGTGGCCGCCATTTACGCCGAAGCAAATCGGGTGAAACAACAGCGACAGTTCTCGATTCCAGAAACTGCGAAGTAACGCTCGCGTTCCGTCAGATCGCCTCCGTCAGATCGCCTCGCCCGACATTAATCACATCTCCGGTCGCACCCGTTGAGCCGAAAGCCGTTTGATTTCCCCGGCCCGCCCCCACATAATCGAAATCATGGCGATAGCAACACTGCCCCGGTCCGCAGCCCGCAAACGACTCTGGACGTTTGACGGGATGGTCGCCGAATTGCCGGAGACGAATCTTCAGGTCGAACGCTCGAATGCATTGGTCAAATTGAAGTCGTGCGGTCGCAGTTGATGCTGTGACTGATCTCGATTCACTTCTCCGCAGTCCGACTCCCTTCCTCGCCCTCGCGCCGATGCAGGACGTGACGGATAGCGCGTTCTGGAATCTCATGCACCGCTACGGCGGCGCGGATGTTTATTGGACGGAATACTTCCGCGTCCACGCCGTCTCTCGACCGGAGAAATGGATTCTCAAATCCATCGCGGAAAATTCCACCGGCAAACCCGTCATCGCGCAGATGATCGGCAACGATATCCCCTCCCTCATCCGCACGGCGAAGGAACTTCAACAACTCAACGTCGCCGCGATTGATCTGAATCTCGGCTGCCCAGCACCCATCGTATATCGCAAGTGCGCGGGTGGCGGCTTGCTCCGCGAACCGCAACGCATTGATTCCATTTTGGGCGCGCTCCGGGAAGTGGTGAGCATCAAGTTCACCGTGAAAACGCGAGTCGGTTTCGCATCGGAGAAGGAGTTCGACACGCTGTTGCCCATCTTTGCCAAGCACTCGCTCGACGCGCTGACCGTTCACGCCCGCACCGTGGCGCAGATGTATCGCTTGCCGGTGCATTACGATTTGATTCGCCAGGCTTCAGAGGCGATGCCGTGTCCCGTCATCGCCAACGGCCACGTTTATTCCGCCGTGCAAGCACAGCAACTGCTCGCGTTGACCAAGACGCGCGGCTTGATGATCGGACGCGGTGTGATCCGCAGCCCGTGGCTGTTCAATCAAATCCGACAGCAATTGCGAGGAGAATCCTTGACGCTGCCGACCGGACGCGAAGTGCTGGCCTACATCCGCGCACTTTGGGAATCGCAGGCCAGCTTTGATGCGCCGGAGAAAATCCAATGCGAGCGGATGAAGAAATTCATCAACTATCTCGGCGAAGGCGTGGCGGGAAATTTTCTGCATCAAATCCGCCGCTCGCAGAGTGAAGCCGAGTTCTACCGCATCTGTGGAGAGTATCTTGACCACGACCAGCCGATGAAGTTAGAGCCGGTAGCTGTTGGCGGGGAAGCAGGTTTCTAGCGCGAATATCTCGTCCGCGCCGTAGTCGTTACAGACGGCGGGGAAAGGGCGGCGGTCGCCCACGAAGCGGCAAAGCATCTCCGTGGCGAAGTGTGTGGAGTCGGATGCACTGCCGCCGTTGCCGCCGTTGCCGCAGATGAGCAGCTTGTGACCGGAGGTGAGGCAGCGGGAAACCATGGCGGCGGCGCGTTCCAACGGGGCTTCGAGTGAAGCGAGTTGGCGCGTGGTGGCGATGGAATCTTCAATGCCGCGTTGCAGCAGAGACATGCGAGCAGGGTAAGTGTGAGGCGAACGAAGACAATTTTGCTTTTCTGAATGTGTGTAGCACCCGCGTCTCGCGGGTGAGTTTGGGCGTCGCGCCCGAACTTTCGTTACACCATTCTAACCTTTGGGCGTGCGGTGGAAATATTTGGCCAACGATGTTTTCGGCGAGACGCCGAAAACCACCCGCGAGACGCGGGTGCTACACGATCTGCGAGCGTTCAGCCACCCGCTACAATCTTCACGATTTCCAGCCGGTCTCCCGGCTTGAGGGTGCGGCGGGGAAACTCAGATGGCGCCACGGCTTCGCCGTTGTGTTCCACCACGACACTGCGCGGCAGGAGGTTTTGCGCGATAAGAAAGGTTTCAATGGTGGCGGGCAACTTGACCGGGATCGGTTGTCCGTTGGCGATGATTGTTTCCATGCTGGGGTAAAGTTCGTGGTATCGGTCACAGGGTGGCAAGTGCGAAGTCACACACACCCCTCGAAATGCCGCAGTTGCTTTGAATCACCGTCTGCGTAACATCGCGACCATCGAAACATTTTTGTGGTATTAACCATCATGGATGACAAGGCAAAGCAACTGGCCCGGCGCACAAGCCTGATCTACGGACTTGTGGCGGTGGTGTGGATTCTGACTTCTGACCGCGTATTGCATAAATTTTTTCCCAGTGCGGACGACATCAGCAACTTTCAAACTTACAAGGGCTTGGGATTCGTCGTCGCGACGGCGTGGCTTCTTTATTACGCGATGCTGCTGTCATTTCGCCGTCGTGACCACGAAAAAGCGAGACGTGAAGCGCAGGCGACGTATTTTGAAGGCCCGGCCCGGGTGCTGGAGATGATCGCCAGCGGTGTGCCCCTGCCACAGACGCTTGATAAACTGCTCCGGCTCATGGAATCGGAATTTCCAGAGATGCTTTCCTCGATTCATCTGCTGGAAGACAGCCAGCGGTTGCGACACATCGCCGCGCCGAGTATCCCGGCGGAGTTCACGAAGCTGGTGACTGAAGTCGTGATCGGTCCTAAGGTCGGCTCGTGTGGCACGGCGGCCTTCCTGAAGCAACCCGTGATCGTGTCAGACATCGCCACCGATCCGCTTTGGGAATCGCATCGCGATGCGGCCCTCAAACACGGCCTGCTCGCCTGTTGGTCGCATCCGATCTTGGACGCGAAGCAGAACGTGCTCGGAACATTTGCACTCTATTTCAGGAAGTCTGTGTCTCCCGAAGTGCAACATCGCAAACTCATCGAATCCGTCACGCACATCGCAGCCATCGCCATTGCCAAGCATCGCGAGGAACAAACCCTTCGTGCCAATGAAGACAGGTATCGCCTGCTCACAGATCATGCGGCAGACGCTTTTTTTGTCCATGATCAGAGCGGAAGCATCACCGAGGTGAACCGGCGCGCGTGTGAGCAACTGGGTTATACGCGGGAGGAGCTGCTTGGGATGCGAGTCACGGATGTGGAGAAAGATTTAGATGCACAGGCTTTGCAGGAAGTATTGCAGCAGGTGCGTCCCGGTCAGGTGAAGACCATCATCGGTCAACATCAGCGCAAGAATGGAACGCGATTTCCCGTGGAGGTGCGGATCGGGGCATTCGAGGCGGACGGGCAGGTGCTGTTCAACATCCTGAGCCGCGACATCACGGAGCGCAAACGCGCCGCTGATGCGCTGGAGATGTTCCGCACGCTGGTGGATCGCGTGAATGATTCCATCGAGGTGATTGATCCGGAGACGGGCCGGTTTCTGGACATCAACGAGAAGGCTTGCACGGACCTGGGCTATACGCGGGAAGAAATGCTTTCGTTGAGCGTGATGGATATAGATCCCACGCAGGACGCAGTGGGGTTCAAAACACGAAAGGAAAAACTCTGGGACACGGGCGCGTTGATAGTGGAATCCACGAACCGACGCAAGGACGGGACGACCTTCCCCGTGGAGGACAACATGAAGTGGGTGTGGCTGGATCGCGATTACATCGTGGCCGTGGTCCGTGACATCACGGAACGCAAGAAGACGGAAGCGGCATTGCGCGAGTCCGAGTATCAGTTCGCCGATCTGGTCAACAACATTGACGGCATCGTCTGGGAGGCGGATGCGCAGACCCTCAAGATGAACTTTGTGAGTTTTCAAGCGCAGCGCATCCTCGGCTATCCTACAAGCGATTGGACCGGCAACGTGGCGTTCTGGCAGGATCACCTGCATCCGGCAGACCGTGACACAGCGATTAAATACTGTGCCTCGTGTGCCCAGCGGGGTAAAGCTCACGACTTTGAATACCGTATGATCGCCGCAGATGGTCGCGAGGTCTGGGTTCACGACTTTGTCTCTGTGGTGATGGACAACGGAATACCTGTGACGCTGCGCGGTGTGATGGTGGATGTGACGGATCGCAAGAATGCCGAGGCGGAACTCCGCAAACGCGAGGATCGCTTCCGGCTGCTGATCGAAAACGCGTCAGACATCGTCACCGTCATCAACGCCGAGGGCATCATCCGTTTCCAAAGCCCTTCCGTGACGCGCATCCTCGGCTACCAGCCTGAAGAAATGGTCAATCGCAGCGCGTTTGATTTTCTGCATCCGGACGATCTGTCCCGCGTGACGAGTGCTTTGAAAAGCGCGTTCGCCAATCCCGGTCTGCCTGTCTCTGTCGAATACCGCAAGCACCACAGTGACGGGACATGGCGTTACTTGCAATCCGTCGGACGCAGCATCGCAGGCGAGTCGCCGGAGGGGTTTCTCATCCTCAACTCCCGCGACATCTCCGAGACGCGCAAGCTGGAGGAGCAATTCCGCCAGTCCCAAAAGATGGAAGCCATCGGCCAGCTTGCCGGTGGTGTGGCGCATGATCTCAACAACATTCTCACCGTCGTCCACATGCAATTGGACATGCTCAAGCACGGTGACCCTCTCACCCCGATCCAGGCGGATTCCGTGTTGGACATTGAGAAGGCCAGCCGCCGTGCCGCTGATCTCACTCGGCAGTTGCTCATGTTCAGTCGCCGTCAGGCCGCGATGAAGCACGATCTTGATCTCAACGCCGTAGTGACGAATATCACGAAGATGTTGCAACGCATCCTCGGCGAAGACGTGGCCATGCACATCAGCTACGCGCCGCAACCGCTGCCCGTCCACGCGGACTCCGGCATGTTGGATCAAATCCTCCTCAACCTCGCCGTCAACTCGCGCGATGCCATGCCCGCCGGTGGCAAGATCGTCATTGAGACATCCGTAGCGGAGTTCGATGAATTTGCCACCTCACAGAAACCCAACGCACGCATCGGACGTTTTGCCTGCCTCAGCGTGAGCGACACGGGCAAGGGCATTCCGCCGGAAGTTTTGCCGCGCATCTTCGAGCCATTCTTCACCACCAAGGATATTGGCAAAGGCACGGGACTCGGTCTCGCCACCGTGTTCGGCATCGTCCAGCAACACAACGGCTGGATCAATGCCTACAGCGAAATCGGCAAAGGCACGGTGTTCCGCATGTATCTGCCGTTGCAAAAAGAGGCGGAAGAAGTCGTCGCGGAAACCACCTTCGTGGCGAAGGGCGGGAACGAAACCATCCTGCTCGTTGAGGACGAACAATCCCTGCGCGTACTCGTCCGCAACGTACTCACGCGGCTCGGCTATCGCGTGTTGGAAGCGACAACGGGATTGACGGCAGTGGAAGTCTGGAAGGAACATCGCCACGACATCAAGCTGCTGCTTACCGACCTCGTGATGCCCGACGGCATGACGGGCAAACAACTCGCCGAGGTGCTTGTTCACGAGAATCCAAACCTCAAAGTCATCTACACGAGCGGCTATAGCCGGGACATCGCGGGTCAGGGATTTCCGCTGCAAGATGGCGTGAACTTCCTGAGCAAACCGTTTCAAGCGGCGAAGCTGGGGCAGACGGTGAGGAACAGTCTGGATGCAGGCGTTTGACTGAAAGTGCCGCGCTGTGAGAATGGGTCTTAACCAAATCGCCTCATCCACCAAGAGTGAACTCTTCATCAAATTCCAACTGGCTGGGGGTGAACTCCGGCTCGTGCGACGCCGCGTTTAATATGGCGTTGGATGAGGCGTTGCTCGAATCCGTCTCTCGGATCGGCTCACCCGTGTTGCGTTTCTACGGCTGGACTCAACCCGCTGCCACGTTCGGTTACTTCCAGCATTTCGCCGAGATCGAAAGCACCACGCCGCTGCGCCCACTGATCCGTCGCCCCACGGGCGGCGGGCTTGTTCCACACGATGCGGACTGGACTTACAGCCTCGCGTTTCCTGCCGGGCACGAATGGCATTCACTACGCGCAGAGGAAAGTTACCGGCGCATTCACGAGTGGATACACCGCGCCTTCAAACATCTGGGCGTCCAGACTGAACTCGCTTCGTGCTGCAAAAAAACTGCGCCCGGCCAGTGTTTTGTCGGCTACGAAAAATCTGATCTGTTATGGCACGGAAAGAAAGTTGCCGGTGCCGCACAACGTCGCAACAAGCTCGGCCTGCTCATTCAAGGTTCTGTGCAACCGCCGCCACTCTCGTTGCAACGCAGCGCGTGGGAAGATGCCATGCGCCGAGCCGCTCCCGCCGACGCCGCCGTGAACTGGAGCGAACTCACCGTCGCTGGAGAGTTGCTCGCATTGGCCGACGGCTTGGTGAAAGAAAAGTATTCCCAGACGCTCCACAACCAGAAGCGTTGAAGGCTCATTTGAAAACCATGTCGGTAAGGCATGATCGGACGGAGAGCGGCTGTGTAGTCCTCGACCAGCCGCGCCTGCATCAGCCCTCGCATTGCAGTCCTCTCTGCTTTCCGCTAAAACCAACGCATGACAATTCGAGCTGGCATCATCACCGTTTCCGACCGCGCATCACGTGGGCTTTACGACGACCTCGGCGGGCCTGCGTTGAAAATGGCGGCGGGCGAATACGGTTGGAGCGTCGAAGCGGAAGCTCTTGTTCCCGATGAACGGCACGACATCCAAAACGCCATCCGCGATCACATCGCCAAAGGTTGCAACCTCATCCTCACCACGGGCGGCACGGGCGTGGCGTTGCGCGATGTGACGCCGGAAGCCGTGCGAGAGATCGCCGTGCGCGAACTTTCCGGCTTTGGCGAAGTGATGCGATCTGAGTCCATGAAGATCACGAAAAATGCGATCCTCTCACGCGCGCTGGCCGTGGTGGTGGACAAGGCGTTGGTGATCTGTCTGCCGGGGAAGCCGAGCGGTGCGGTGGAGTGTTTGAGCTTTGTGGTCGGAGCGATCCCACATTGCGTCGAGGTGTTGCAGGAAGTGCCGACGAATTGTTGAACTGTTCCCGGAGTGTGCCCGTCCCCGGGCACAGCGACCTATGCCAACCAAGTCACAGAACATTTTTAGACGCTCCGTATGCCATGTTGCTGTGGCCGGAGACGACCACACTCCGCACTTTGAAAACACACGCCAATCCGTTTCGCCCAAGATCACGACATGAGCACCCGCCGCAGCATCTCCAATGCTTGTGTGCCGGTCACGTTCTTGAATGTCTCGCGGTCAAACGGGTTGAACTGTTTCACTGCCACAGTCCCGCTTGCCGAGGCCAACGCCATGAAGACCGTGCCCACAGGTTTCACATCGCTGCCACCGCCCGGGCCTGCGATACCTGTGACGGACAACGCGTAGTCCGCGCCCGTCTCACGCTGCACGCCTTCGGCCATCTCTCTCGCCACGGCTTCGCTCACTGCGCCGTGAGTTGCGAGTGTCTCGGCTCGAACCCTAGCGAATTTTTGTTTCGCTTCATTTGCATACGTCACCAGGCTCGCCAGCAAGACAGCGGACGCGCCAGGAATGTTCGTAATGCGATTCGCAATGCTGCCGCCGCTGCAAGATTCCGCGAGAGCCAAAGTCTGTTTCCGCTCCGTCAACAACCGCACGATGACGCCTTCAAGTTCGTCGTCGTTCTCACCAAAGATGTGTTTGCCTAGTTGTTCGCGAACAATCGTCTCGCCTTGGCCCACCAACTCCGCTCCACGTTCGCCGCTGGCTGCGAGACGAATGTCCACCTGCCCCACACGCGCGCAATAGCCAAGATCAAGTCCCTGCGCGATGAGCGGCTTGAGCAACTCGCCGATTTTTTCTTCCGCCACAGATTCGCCGACACCACACGTCCGAAGATTGCGACAGATGTATCCGCCAGAGAGCGGCAACACACGTTGCAACAGCGGCACGACGCTCGTATCGAACATGGGGCGCAGTTCGCGCGGCGGCCCCGGCAGCATGATGAGCCACTTGGGAGTTGATGGTTGAGAGTTGATGGTTGATGGACTGCGGCGTGTCGGACCATCTTCCATCCTCCACCCTCCATCCTCTGTCACTTCCATCGCCAGCCCCGGTGCTGTGCCATGCGGATTCCCCAACACGATCGCACCTTCAGGAACGAGCGCCTGCACGCGCGTGCTGTGCGGCATAGAACGTTTGCGCGATGCGAAAAATTGTTCGATGTGTTGAACGATGGCGGCATCTTCGTGAAGTTTTTTGCCGAGCAACTCAGCAATGAGTTGGCGTGTGATGTCGTCGGAGGTCGGGCCGAGTCCGCCGGTGGTGATGATGAGATCGGCGCGGGACAGAGCCTCGCGCACGACGGTTTCGATGTCGCGTCCTGTGTCGGCCACGGCGACTTGTCGCGTCACGACGTAACCAAGATCGGCGAGGCGACGGCAGAGCCATTGTTGGTGCGTGTTGAGCACGCGCCCCAGCATAAGCTCGCTGCCGGTGTTGATGAGTTCGACGTTCACGCGCGAAGTTTGAGGCGCGTCAAGCGGGAGGCAAGCGCGGAGTTCTGCGGAAAGACGTTTCGTAAATCTTGTAGTGCGTGGGGCTCATGCCGAAGCGTTCATAGACCTGTTGCGCGCGGCGATTGCCAGACTCGACGTATAGTCGCAAGCCACAGACAGCGCGATTCGACTTCCCCAGTTGTTGGACATGGTCAAACATCACGCCGAACGCGCCTGCGCGTCGGTAATCTTGAGCGACATACACGCTTTGGATCCACCAGAAATAACCATTGCGCCAATCGCTCCACTCGTAGGTGATGAGCAACTGGCCAACGACAACACCGTGTTCCACTGCCACGAAATAGATTCCCTTGGCAGGGTCGTTGAGCAAAGCGCGCACGCCGCGCTTCACAGTGGCTGGATCAAGCAACAGGGACTCTGTCTCTTGAGCAAGGCGACAGTTGAAGTCCGCGATCACGAGCGCGTCAGCGAGTCTGGCTTTCCTGATTTTCATCGCGCAGAAGCATACTAGACGGAGCGAATTGTTCCAACCTCGTGAGCGGTCGTATCGTGAATTATCCATGTCCATCCGCGTGCATCCGTGGTTAAACTCTCCCTCGCAACATGAGTAAAATCGTCGGCATTGATCTCGGCACAACCAACTCCCTCGTCGCCACGGTGGACAGCGGCATTCCGTATGTCATCGCAGATGCGGAGGGACGCAGGCTCACGCCGTCAGTGGTGCATTGGGCGTCGCGCGATGCTGCACCGCTCGTGGGTAACGCAGCCAATCGCGTGCGCGTGCTGAAGCCGGAGCAAACGGTTTATTCCGTAAAGCGGTTCATCGGGCGACGCGGTGCAGAAATTTCTACTACGGACAAGCAAGTTTCCTATCCGGTCACATCAGCCAGTAACGGCGTGGTCGCCATTCCGATCCACGGAAAAGATTTTTCACCGGAAGAAGTTTCCGCCGAGGTGTTGAAGAAGCTCAAGCGCGATGCCGAGGCCGCACTCGGGGAATCCGTGACGCGCGCAGTCATCACCGTGCCAGCGTATTTCAACGACGCCCAGCGCAATGCAACCAAACGCGCCGGAGAACTCGCAGGCTTCACTGTCGAACGCATCATCAACGAACCCACGGCGGCGGCACTCGCGTATGGCTTGGACAAGCTCAAGGAGAAATCAAAGATCGCGGTGTATGACTTGGGCGGCGGGACGTTTGATCTTTCCATCCTCGAATTGAACGAGGGCGTGTTTCAGGTGCTTTCGACGAATGGGAACACGCGGCTCGGCGGAGATGATCTGGATCGCGCGTTGGTGGAGTTTCTGGCGGAGAAGATTGCGGCGGTGGGCGGTGACCTGTTGCGTATTGCATGTTCCGTCAAAAAATCTGAGGGAGCGTCTCCCATAATTGACGCAACACGCAACACGCAACACGCAACCCTGCTCGCCCGCCTTCGCGAAGCCGCCGAAGCCGCCAAGATCAAACTCTCCATCGAAACCGAGGCGGAAATTTCACTACCGTTTCTCACGCCGGAGTTCAGCTTCAGTTACAAGCTGACTCGTGCGGAATTGGAATCACTCACCCGCGAAATCATTTTGCAGACGCGACAACATTGTCTCCGCGCACTGGCGGACGCGAAGCTGGATGCGCGCGAATTGGATCAAGTGATTCTCGTCGGCGGACAGACGCGGATGCCGCTGGTGCGCCAGCTCGTGAGTGAATGGTTTGGTTGCCCGGAGTTTGAGGAAGAACGCGGCGGCATCCGGCTTGGCAAGGACTATCACAAACGCAGCGGGCCGTTGTTGAATACGGGACAAAATCCCGATGAAGCGGTCGCGCTCGGCGCGGCGATCCAGGCGGAAATTTTGAGCGGTGGTTTCAAGAACGTATTGCTGTTGGACGTCACGCCGTTGTCGCTCGGCATCGAGACGTTCGGCGGGTTGATGAATGTCATCATCCCGCGCAACTCGACGATTCCAGTAAAGGCGGGCGAGATGTTCACCACGGCGGTGGATCATCAGCGTTCAATGTTGATCCATGTGCTGCAAGGCGAACGCGAACGCGCGAAGGACAACTGGAGTCTGGGAAAGTTCACGCTTGAATTTGAATCCGCGCCACGCGGCATTCCGCGAGTGGGAGTGCAATTCGAGATTGATGCGAACGGCATCCTGCATGTGCTCGCGCGCGATACGCGCACGGGCAAAGAGAAGGTCGTCGAAATGAAATCCGCCGTGGACGTGGACGATGCAGCGGTGACGAAGATGGTGGAGGAAAGCGTGGAGCACGCGTTCGACGATCTGGCGACGCGGCGTTGGGTGGAGGCGAAGTTGAAGGCGAATGAATTGCACTCCGCCACACGTAAAGGCGTGACGAGTTGCGTCAGCGAACTCGATCCGGCATACGAAGTAGAAATCGAGGAGGTCTTGAAGTTGGTGGAAGCCGCGCTCACGACCGAGAGTGCGGCGACAGGTTCTGGCGATTTGAAACAACTTCAAGCCGCCTGCGCGAAACTTGACGAGGTCACAAAGCCGCTGGCGGATTTGCTCATGGACAAGGCGATGGAAGCGATGCTTCGGAAACGTGGCGCGATCAGTTGAACGAGGCATGGATCAGTTCGCCGCTGAGATGTTGTTCAGAAAAATGATCAGTCCGATGACCAATCCCAACACGACGGCGACCAAGAGCAGGAGCAGGATTATCCTGAGCGTCCTCGGGTGCGCGGAACGACGATGCTTGTGATGCTGGAGTTTGGCATGGCTGCGGCGGCCCATGCTTGAGAAGCGGACCAAGGTGGAAAGCTCCCAAGTCATGAGGGGGATGAGTCTTTCCAACAAGGATAAAAGTGGTCGGGGCGGTGAGATTTGAACTCACGACCTCTTGTACCCGAAACAAGCGCGCTAGCCAAACTACGCTACGCCCCGAACCAGTGGGACATATTAAGCCGGAGAGTCACTGGCGAATCAACGATGATTTTTCCGAGGCCGGTGCATCGCATGCCAGATTAGATGCTTCAGAAGAAAATTAGGCCGGGATTGTGCCGCCTGTTTTCCCCAAAAGTTAACACTTGAAAACATTGGCCGGTTTGTCATTTTCACTCCCGTCTGATAGATGGCTTGTCGCTTCCATGACATGGTAAATCTTCAAGTGAACTTGGTTCAGTGATGATTTGAAACCCGGTGGTCGGGAACAGTGTGGAGTCAGCAATGTTGGTCTCGGACATCAAATCACATGAGCACGAAGTTGTTTGTCGGAAATCTCTCCTTCAAAACCACAGAAAACGATCTTCAGGATGCGTTTGCCGGTTGCGGCACCGTCGTGGAGACCAACATCATGATGGACCGCATGACGGGTCGTCCCCGTGGCTTTGC
>CAMCWI010000036.1 GCA_945882065.1 Akkermansia muciniphila | reverse complement strand
CGCCATGTCCTCCAAGCCCGACTCAAAAAAGCGGGTGCCGCTTGGTTGTCGGATCATGCAGACCAGATCGCCCACCTGCGCGTCCTTCGCGCCAACCACCAATGGCTATCCCTCTGGAATTAGCCTCACCCGTCTTTAATCACACCCGGAGTTCCGACATTGTCAGCGTAGAAATTGACACAGCATCGCCGTCCGTGATAGCGTCAAAAAAGTCAGTTGGGTCGTAAAACCATGAACTCAATCCTGAACCAACATGTTCTCGTGTTGAACCGGCTATGGCAGGCGGTAAATGTCTGCACAGCGAGGCGCGCTCTCACGCTGCTCTTTCAAGGCCAGGCGCAGGTCGTTCTCGATCACGCAGACGGTTCGTTTCAAACCTACAACTTTTCCGCGTGGCACGACTTCTCCCAGCAATCGCCGCATCCAGAATCCGTCCACACGATCTCGTTTCGCATCCGCCTCCCGCGCGTCATCTTGTTGCTCGCGTATGACCACATGCCAAAAAAGGAGGTGAAGTTCACGCGCCACAACATCTTCGACCGCGACCGCAACACCTGCCAATACTGCGGCCATTTGTTTGATCGCAAAGACCTGAACTTGGATCACGTCGTTCCCCGTGATCGCGGCGGTCCGACGACGTGGGAAAACATTGTCTGCTCCTGCATCCCGTGTAATACGCGCAAAGCGAACCGCACTCCGCAGGAGGCTGGCTTGCATCTGGTGAAGAAACCGAAGCGACCCAAGTGGCGTCCGTTCGTGCAGATTAATTTCAGCCTCAACCAACACGACAGTTGGAAACACTTCATAGACCTCGCGTATTGGAACGTGGAGCTGGGTGAAGACGTTGGATAGTTTGCGGGCCAGCTTATTTTTGGAATAATCAAACCCTTATCCTGACGCCTATGCGCTGCACGCAGCGTGACGATTCCCACATCGGCATGCGTCAGCCCTGTGCCGGGGCGTGAGCTGGATGGACACGATCGCATTTTCCCCGCAAGATGGCAGTGTCGTGCAAACAGAATCCATTTCATCCGAGTCCGCCATGAGCGCGGTACTGGAAGTTTTTCCAGGCGCGCAACGGGCGTTGTTTCGTCGCTACCACATCGGCGGTTGCGCCAGTTGCGGTTTTCAACCCACCGAAACGCTCGCCCAAATCTGCGCCCGCAACGGCAATCTCGATGTGGCCGAAGTGTTGTCGCACATCCAAACCAGCCACGAGCAGGACGCAAAGATTTTTATTAGCGCAATTGAACTCGCTGAGTTGCGGAAGCAAGATGCGACGGTTCGGCTGCTCGATGTGCGGTCACGCGAGGAATTTGAAGCGGTGAACATCGTTGGCTCGCAACTGATGTCGCAAGACGTGATGCGGCAGATCATGGGCGACGGCTCGAACACGCGTCCGCTGGTCATCGTGGATCATCATGGCAAGACGGCACTGGATGCGGCGGCGTATTTCATGGGACATGGCTTGCAGAATGTGCGCGTGCTGAGTGGCGGCATTAATGCATGGGCGCAGGAAGTCGAACCGGCGATGAGGAGATATAAAGTGGGTTCGTAGCTACCGACGTGAGTCGGTGGCTGAAATAATTATGGCCGCGTTCTCACGAACGCAGCTACGAAAGCAAGAGAATGAACGAAGACTTACAAAAACGAATTCAAGCCGCGCTCGCCAATCCGCAGAACATGGGCGAGCTGGCCGATGCGGACGCCATCGGCACGGTGGGCAATTCCGATTGCGGCGAGATGTTGCGGATGTGGGTGAAATTCAAGCAGCAGGACGGCAAGCGCGTGATAGATCGCGCCACGTTCCAATCGTTCGGATGTGAGACAGCCATCGCAGTGGCGAGTCTAGCGACGGAACTAATTCGTGGTAAAACGGCTGAAGAAGCCTTGGCTCTCAAGCCCGAAGAACTCGCAGGCGAACTTGGCCCCCTGCCGCCGATGAAGATTCATTGCTCACAACTCGTGGAAGGCGCGCTGCGTTCCGCGTTGAGTCCGCAGGCGGAGACTTGTGCGAAACCGACGGAGTCAACGAAATCGGCGGTGACTTCCACTGCGCCGACGTTGCTGGATAGTTTTTCTAAACCGAAAGAGGGCGGCGTGAAGATTCAATTTTTGGATTGAAAGGAGCGCCGGTCTGTGACCGGCTTATCGGCATCAGCCCGCCCCAAGCCGGTCACAGACCGGCGCTCCGTCATTTTCCCTGCGCGGCAGACTCGTCGTTGTATTTGTAGAACGCGGCGATGAGCGTGAACAGGATGGCTGCCACAAAAGTCATCCCGGCGTAGAGCATGAATCTTCCGGGCGTGACCGACCCGTGGCCATCCGCCGTGGCGAGGACTTTGGTGATGCCCATCACGACAAGATTTCCCAATGCCACACTCAGATTCCAGAATCCCATGATGGTGCTTTTCATCGAGGCCGCAGCTTCGCGGAAGGCGAATTCCAATCCTGTGGTGGACACCAGAACCTCTGCCGTGGTGAGAATGAGATACGGCAGAGCTTGCCAAAGGATGCTCATTTGCTCGCCCGCGTCCACGCGGGTTTGCAGCCAAGCGACAACCACGAAGCTGAATCCCGCGAGAAAAAATCCGCCGGACATGCGTTTGAGTGGCGAGGCGAATCTTCCGAGAGCCGGGTAAGCCACCAGCGTGAGCAGCGGCACAAGCGTCATCACCATGAGGGGATTGATGGATTGCATGGCCGAGGCGTCGAGCTTCCAGCCGAACGGCAGAGCCATGGGAATCATTTTTTGTCCTTGGACGATCCATGTGGTGTGGGTTTGATCAAACAACGCCCAGAACACTGGGATCAATGCGAAGATGGAAAGGATCGGCCCGACGGACGCAGCAGCGCGCACTTCAGCTTCGGAGTAGCGGGCTTTTGCGCCATCCCAGAAACCTTTGCCAGCAGAGCGATTCTTCACTGCCGCGATCAAGACGGCGAAGAAGCCTGCGCTATGCGTGCTTTTCGCGGGCGTCACCATCACGTAGTGGCGCGTGCCCAGCCAGAAAATCAACGTGGCCACGGCCATCAGAATTCCTGGCACACCAAACGCCCAGGCCCAACTGTGATTTTTGAGTTGGGGAATGATGAGCATGGAGAAACACGCGCCGAAGTTGATGGCCCAATAGAATGCCGCGTAGGCTTTTTGCAACAGGTGACGTTGGTTGGATTGGAATTGATCACCTAGAAACGCCGAGACGCACGGCTTGATGCCGCCAGAACCGAATGCGATCAATGCCAAGCCGGCATACAGACAAACTGTGCGCGCCTCTTTCGTCCCAGCCACATCACTGAATGCCAGCACTCCATGTCCGACGCAGTAGGCGAGCGAAATCCAGAGGATGGTTTTATACCTGCCCCAAAAACGATCCGACACCCACGCCCCGATCAGCGGCATGAAGTAGTTGAAGAATTTGAATCCGTGGATGATGAAGGCGCTGTCGTCTTTGGATTTTTCCAGCACGTCGGTGATGTACACCATCAGGATGCTGACCATCCCGTAGTAACTGAACCGCTCGGCGGCTTCGTTGCCGATGATGTATTTAATCTGCGGCGGCCAACGGTTGGCTGCGGGTGCTGGAGCTTCAGGATTCATGTTTGCGTTGGCTGGGTGAGTAATCAAATGCCGCAAGGCTGGCGAGCTTTTCTTGTAAAGACTCCGTAATTTTTCGTCCAACTTTTAATCGTCAGTCTTACTAGTGGGTTGCATTATTCTCATCAATATGATTCCCATTTTTAGCTTGGTGACTATTGCTGGCAATTGTCGCTGCTGGCAATCGTCGCTGCTGTAACGCTCACTGTCGTTGAGGCGAACGCGGGGGATTTTTCAACTCTAAACACTGACGCGCTGGCGCGTTTCACGTCAGCTATCGAAAGTTCTAACAGGCCAGTAACCGTTCTGTCATTCGGCGATTCCATGGCGGACTCTTACCGTTCACCAACCTATCACCTGATGAACAAGCTGGTTGCTCGCTTCGGTTCGGCTGGGTATTCGCTGGCTAATTATCGCAATACCGCGCTCTGGAATTACACCGTCGGATTAACTACCCGTGGCCCGGATTATTTTTGGTTCACCGGTTATGGTCAGTTGCCCGCCGGGGAGTCACTTTGGTGGGAAAATCAATTGAGTCCGGGAGGCGTCCTTTGTGATCGCGCGGGGATTTACTACATCAGCCAGACGAACGGTGGGGCCTTTCGGATGTTGATCTCGACGAATGGCGGGCCGTGGACCTTGGCACTCACGTTGAATGGTTACAGTTTTGTACCGCAAGGGCATTTTGCAAGCGTCGCCTTGCCGTTAAATCAATATCGCGTCCGGGTGGAGAGCGACGCAGGCACAAACTTTATCCTCAGTTCTTCCCTCGTCGCCACTCACACCAATGGTATTCACGTTGCGTTTACTGACTGGGGTGGAATCAACATCGGTGATGTCACTAGGGTACCCCTTTCAATCAAAGGCCCCATTTTCGCCGCACTCAACCCCGACCTCATCGTCTGGCACATGAAGGAGGAGGACAATGTCGCCACCGGCCCGCGCATGGCCGCATGTGAAACTTGGTGGTCCAACACCATTCCCAATTGCGACATCATTTACATCGGCTCGACCTGGGTTTCGACGGACACCAATTCCACCACGACGATTGATCGCAACACCGTGATCCGAAATACTGCGCTGATTTACCGGCGCACTTACGCCGATTTGATGATTTCTACTACCAACTATCCTTGGCTGCTGACCAATGGTTTCATGGCCGATCAAGTCCACGTGAATAGTGCGGGTGGTCTCTACTGCGCCAACATCATGTGGGACGACATGGGATTCTTTGCTCTTGGACTGAACAAGAAACTCTCCCTCACAAAAACTGGCTCTCAACTCAACTTGAGCTACAACACGCCCACTGGCGCGGTCTATCGGCTTGAGGTTTCCACCAACCTCCAGACGTGGTCGGCAGTAGTGACGAATTCTATCGGCAACTCATTCTTCTCAACGAACTTCATCCCACCTGCAACACCTGCGTATTATCGATTGGGACTTCGGCCACAGTGATTTCTTGCTCCAACCGCACTTGAACCTTGCGCGGGCTGTCGGGCTTCTGGTGAAATAGGCGCGCTGGTTTCAATTGTTGCGATGCAAAATTACCCCAAACATTACTGCGGCGTGTTCGGCATTTATGGTCATCCGAATGCGGCGGAACTTTCGTACTACGGCCTCTACGCGTTGCAACATCGCGGGCAGGAAAGCGCGGGCATCGTTACCAGCGATGGCCGCCAGTTCCGCGAGCACAAAGGCATGGGCCTCGTCTCGCAAATTTTCAATGGTCAGGTCTTGCACGATCTCGTGGGCAAGATGGCCGTCGGTCACACGCGTTATTCCACCACTGGCTCCAGCAATATTCGCAATGCCCAGCCGCTCACGGGCAATTGTATGCGTGGCCAGATCGCCGTGGCTCACAACGGCAACCTTACCAACGCCTCTGCTCTCCGCGACGAACTCGAAGCGAAAGGCGTGATGTTCCAGACCACGGTGGACAGCGAGGTCATCCTCAATCTTCTCGCCCAACCTGTTGCTGACGGTCACGACAATCATCTCGTCAACGTCGTGCGTCGCATCGAAGGGGCGTTCTCGCTCGTCATCATGACCGAGAGCGAAATCATCGGTGTGCGCGATCCGCATGGCTTCCGGCCACTCTCCATCGGCAAGGTGGATGACGCTTGGGTGCTTTCCAGCGAAACCTGCGCGTTTGATTTGATCCACGCCAAGTTCGTGCGCGATGTCGAACCCGGCGAGATTGTCATCATCAACAAGGATGGGCTGCACAGCATCCAAGCTTACCCGGAGCAAACGCGCCGCGCGTTCTGCATGTTCGAGTACGTTTATTTCGCGCGACCCGACAGCACCATCGCCGGGCGCAACGTCTATAAAGTCCGTGTCGAGATGGGCCGCCAACTTGCCCGCGAATATCCTGTGGATGCTGATCTCGTGATTCCTGTCCCGGACAGCGGCGTGTATGCGTCACTCGGTTACGCGGAGGAATCGGGGATTCATTACGAGATGGCGTTCATCCGCAACCATTACGTCGGGCGCAGCTTTCTCCAACCGTCCCAACTCATCCGCGACTTCAATGTGCGCGTGAAGTTGAATCTCATCGGCGAACTCGTGCAGGGCAAACGCGTCATCATCGTGGACGACTCCATCGTGCGCGGCACGACGTGCAAGGCGCGGGTAAAAACTTTGAAGGAGGCTGGCGCGAAGGAGGTTCACGTTCGCGTGAGTTGTCCACCGCACATGAATCCGTGCGTGTATGGAATTGATTTTCCAGATCGCAACAAGCTGATGGCGGCGAATCATTCCGTGGACGCCATCCGCGATTATCTCAACGCCGATTCGCTGCATTATTTGTCCGTGGACGGCATGGTGAAGGCGACAGGCTTGCCGAAGGAAAACTTTTGCCTCGCGTGTTGGGACGGAAATTATCCCGTGCCTTACGATCCCGCGACGGACAAGGAGATCATTGAACGTCGTCGCAGCCGCGTGGAAACTCTGCGTGATTCCTTCGCGAAAGATGGGAAACAGATCACGCTGCTGTGAGAGATGTGCCAGAGGATCCCAATGTCGCAACGCGAGTGTCTATGCTGGAGTTCAAGCTTTAGCTTGCCGCCCCGAACAAGCTAAAGCTTGAACTCCAACCGGGCGCACTCCGTCGCATTCCTCACATCACCATTCCGCCGTCCACTGCGATCACTTGGCCGGTGACATAGCGGCCTGACGCACCCGCCAAGAACAACGCCGCACCTGCGATGTCTTCCGCTTGACCGAACTGTCCCATCGGGATCGTCTTCAGCACGCCTTCGCGCAACTCCGGTTTCAATTCAGATGTCATGTCCGTCTCGATGAATCCGGGCGCGATAGCGTTCACTGTGATGCCGCGTGATGCGAACTCGCGCGCACACGACATCGTCAATCCGATCAAGCCAGCCTTACTCGCCGCATAGTTGCACTGGCCTGCGTTGCCGATAAGTCCGACGACTGACGCCACGTTGATGACTCGGCCAGCACGTTGTTTGAGCATCGCTCGACTGAAAGCGCGCGTGACGTGGAATGCGCCTTTGAGATTCGTGTTCAACACCGTGTCCCAATCTGCATCGCTCATGCGCATCAACAATCCATCGCGCGTCACGCCCGCGTTGTTCACGAGAATATCTATGCGCCCGCAATCGGTGAGAATCTTTTCCGCAGCAGTGTTGACGCTGGCTGAGTCGGATACGTCCACAGCGAAAGCCCACGCTTTGCGACCGAGGGCGCGGATTTCGGCGGCGACCTTCTCGGAATTTTCCACCGTGCGGGATACGACGACGACATCCGCGCCTTCAACGGCGAATTTCAAGGCGATGGCGCGACCGATCCCACGGCCTGCGCCGGTGACGACTGCAATTTGATTAGCGAGTGAACTCATGTTGGGGAAAGCGTGAAGCGCGGCGCGTGATGCGTCAAGACTGGAGCGGGTCGCTCAAGCTGCATTTTCTTTGTCGCCACCAGTCGCTCGTTCCAATTTGCTCACACGACGCAGCAGTTCGGGCAGATACTGAATAGCGATCATCTGACGCTTGGTTTGTCTGTCTGGTTGAGCAGGGCTGCCCATCCAAGTCTGGCCATCGGGGATGTTGTGCATCACGCCGGATTGCGCGGCGACTATGGCTTTGTTGCCGATCTGCAAATGTCCGCCAATGCCCGCTTGTCCCGCGAGGATGACGTAGTTGCCGAGTTTGGTGCTGCCTGCGATGCCAACTTGAGAGATCACAAGGCAATGTTCGCCAATCTGCACGTTGTGTCCGACTTGGACGAGGTTGTCTATCTTCGTGCCTTTGCCGATGACCGTCGGGCCGAGCGCGCCGCGATCAATGGTAGTGTTCGCGCCGATCTCCACATCATCGCCGAGGATGACGTTGCCGATCTGCGGCACTTTGCGATGGATGCCGCCATCCAGCACATAGCCGTAACCATCCGAGCCGATGACCGCTCCGGCATGGATGCGGACGCGCTGGCCGAGTTCGGTTTTGGAATACAACGTGACGTTGGGGAACAACACTGTGCCTGCGCCGATTTTACAATCGTCGCCCACGTAATTGCTCGCGTGAAGAATTGTGCCGCCCGCGATCTGTGCGCGTTCACCGATAACGCAGTTCGGCCCGATGTAAGCGCCCATGTCAATCTGCGCCGTGCGCGCAACGACTGCGCTGGGGTGAATTCCTGCGGGCAACGCGGGTTCAGGGAAGAAGAATGCGAGCACTTTGGCGAAAGCGATGCGGGCATTCTTCACGCGGATCAGCACTTTGCCGGTGGTGGAAGTCAGGTTGCCGCTGACGATGATGGCGGTGGCAGCGCCTTGCTCGGCGCGTGCAAAAAACTCATCGTTTTCAGCAAAAGTCAGATCGCCGGGCTGGGCAACATCGGCTTGGGCGAAGCTTTTTAGCTGTGTTTGAGGGTCGCCAAGGACTTCACCTTGGAGGTGTTTGGCGATGTCGGCGGCTGAAAAAGTCATAGGGTTGTGAACAAGTCACACGTTGACTTGGAAAAACTTAGCCACTATAAAGACGCCCAACAGCAATTCAACCCCTACTTTGATATGGCCAAAACTCTGCGCGTCGGGATGATCGGTTACCGCTTCATGGGAAAGGCCCACTCCAATGCTTGGCGACAAGCACCGCGTTTCTTCTCGCTCAAAGCTCACGTTGAATTGCATACAATCTGCGGTCGCGACGCTGCCGGAGTCCAATCCGCCCGCGTCCAACTTGGCTGGCAACATTCCTCGACCGATTGGCGCGACGTCGTCGAGAATCCGCTCATTGACATCGTGGACATCAACACGCCGAACGATTCCCACGCCGAGATTGCCATCGCCGCCGCGCAGAACGGGAAACACATCCTGTGCGAAAAACCCCTCGCGCTCACCGTCAAGCAGTCCGAGCAGATGCTTGCCGCCGCGAACAAGGCGAAGATCGTTCACATGGTCTGCCACAATTATCGTCGCATCCCGGCCATTGCGCTGGCCAAGAGGATGATCACAGAAGGCGCGATTGGGAATATCTATCATTTCCGTGCTCGGTACGCTCAGGACTGGCCGGCGGATCCGGAATTCCCTCTCGTCTGGCGGCTGCAAAAAGGCGTGAGCGGCAGCGGGGCGCATGGCGACATCAACGCGCACATCATTGATCTGGGGCGTTACCTCGTGGGCGAGTTTCAGGAAGTCAACGGACTGCTCCACACGTTCATCAACGAGCGTCCGCTGCCTGACGCAGCTCTCAAAGGTCAGGGTCTCGGGGTCAAAGCCAGCAAAAAGCTCGGCAAAGTCACTGTGGATGACGCGGCAATGTTCATGGGGCGGTTTGAGAATGGCGCGCTTGCCAATCTTGAAGCGACGCGCATGGCGTTGGGGCGCAAGAATCACATCACCATCGAAATCAACGGCAGCAAAGGATCGTTGTGCTTCGACTTCGAGGACATGAACCGCCTCAAGTTTTTTAACAACGACGATCCGAAAGATCGCCAGGGTTTTCGGGACATCCTCGTCACTCAAGGTGGCGGCGTGCAGCCCTTCTTTGGCAACTGGTGGCCCGCCGGACATATCATCGGCTTTGAGCACACGTTCATTCATACTGTTGCGGACTTTGTAAACGCCTGCGTGGACGGCAAGTCAACACAACCCACATTCGATGACGGCGTGAAAAACCAGCGCGTGCTCGAGGCGGTTGAAACCTCGGCCAAGTCCGGCAAGTGGGTCAAGATCGTGAACAAGTGATTTAATTGGTCTGCACTGGATCAGAGAGAATTTATGAAAACCATCAAGGCAGCAATTATCGGCACCGGATTCATTGGCCTGGCTCATGTGGAAGCAGCGCGTCGCGTCGGCTTCGTGGAAATGATCGCTCTATGCGAGGCGAATGACGAACTGGCGCGGAACAAAGCCGCAGCCCTGAACATCCCAAGTGCTACGGCAGCGTGGAAGCGTTGTTGAAACACAAGGAGGTTGAGGTCATCCACAACTGCACGCCCACTCACGTTCACTTCGAGATCAGCAGGAAGATCATGGCGGCGGGCAAGCATGACATTTCAGAAAAACCACTCTCCATGACCACCAAGGAATCCGCCGAGCTGGTCAAGCTGTCGAAGAAATCCGGCGGCGTGAACGCCATTGATTTCAATTGCCGCTACTACCCGCTCGTGCAGGAAGCCCGATCAATAGTCGCCAACGGCAAACTCGGCGATGTCTTCCACGCCACTGGTTGATACACGCAAGACTGGTTGTATCGACCCACCGATTGGAACTGGCGACTCGTCCCGCAATTCAGCGGCAAGTCGCGCGCAGTTGCCGACATCGGCTCGCACCGGTGCGATTGCATCCAGTTCATCACCGGACTGAAGATTAAAAAGTATGCGCGGATTTTTCCACCGTTCATAAAACCCGCATGAAGCCCAAGAAGCAGGTGGAAACCTACTCAGGCAAAATGCTGCAACCGTCGGATTGCGAGGCGATGCCGATCAACACGGAAGATTTCGCGAGCGTGTTGTTTGAATTCGATAACGGCGCGCGTGGCTCATTCTCCGTCTCGCAGGTTTTTGCCGGGCGCAAAACCGGTTGTTCATTGAACGCGCTGGCTCGAAGGGTTCCGTCGTCTGGGATCAGGAACGCCCTAACGAAATGTGGATCGGCCATCGTGAGCGTCCGAATGGATTGCTGATGAAAGACCCGTCGCGGAAGCCCGGCCTTACGCGCATTATCCCGGCGGTCACCCCGAAGCCTACCCCTACGGATTAAAGAACTTCCTTATCCGCGTGTATTCCCACATCGCCGGAAAAGAGAAAGCCAACTTCAGCACCTTCAAAGGTGGCCATGATGAATTGGCGATCTGTGAGGCTATTCTCGCCAGTTCAAAAGCGAAGAAGTGGCAGTCCGTTCGTTACTGAGCATCGCGCACACTATTGTAGCTTCAGTTGACGCGAACAACGTCAGCTGAAGCTTGGTGCTTGGAATTTGGTGCGTGGCAAAATAGCTTTCGCTCATGTTCAAACCTGCCGACCTGTTTGATTTAAGCCAGACCGATCACGCCGCACTCTTCGACGGCTGCACCTACGCCTGGGAAGCGTTGAAGAAAATCAAAGCCTACGTCGAGGCAAACACCAAAGCGGAGTTGAGGAATAAGTGCGAAGGCCGCGCGTTCATCGGCGATCTGGTTTTCATCGGCGAAGGCACGGTGGTGGAGGACGGCGCGATGATCAAAGGCCCGGCCATCATTGGCAGGAATTGTCAGATACGCCACAACGCCTACATCCGCGAACACGTCATCGTGGGCGACGGCTGCGTGGTGGGTAATTCCAGCGAATTGAAAAACGTGCTGCTCTTCAACGGTTGCCAAGTGCCGCACTTCAATTACCTCGGCGATACCATTCTCGGCTACAAAGCGCACGTCGGCGCGGGCGTCATCGCATCCAACCTCAAATCCCTGCCCGGCAATGTAACCGTGGAAAAAGATGGCGCGCCGTTTGACACGGGGTTGCGCAAGTTCGGTGCGCTTGTTGGAGATCACGCCGAGATTGGCTGCAACAGCGTGCTAAATCCCGGAAGCATCATAGGACGAGGCGCGATGATTTATCCCGGTGTGAACTGGCGCGGGATTTTGCCTGCGAACAACATCGCCAAGAACCGTCAGCCGGTGGAGGTTGTTGTCCGCAGACCAAGGGCGGATTGAATGTTGAGGACTAGCTAAAGCGCGAACACCAACGGGTGGTCAGCCGTCGTCGAGCTGTAATGTCAGCCACACCCGACTGCAGCCACCGGCAGAATGAATGAGAACACCGCGCCGCCGGCGGGATCGTTCTGCGCGTTTATGTTCCCATCGTGGTCTTCGATGATCTTCTTGCAAATGGAAAGTCCCAGGCCTGTGCCATGCGCTTTGCCGTGGGTCGCGAACGGTTGAAACAATTTCCCGGCGATTTCTGGCGCGATACCCGACCCGTTGTCCCTGACCTCGGTTCTGATTGTTTCCACGTCCTGGCTGAACCAGAACGTGATATTTCCATTGTCTGGCAAAACATCCACCGCATTGTGAACCAAATTCATGAAGACGCGTCGCAGAAGTTTGGCGTCGAAATTCAAAATGATTTCCGGAGGCGGATTGCCGATGACCAGCGACACGGATTTCAATTCGAGTTCGGCCCGCAGTTCCGCCGCAATCTGTTCGACGAACCGCGCGTAGTTCATCGGCGCGCGCGCCAGACTGCGATCTCCTTGCGTGAATTGCAGAACGTCCGTGATGAGATCATTGATGCGCTCGACTTGTTTCTTGATGCGCGCCTGAGCGGAGGCGCGTTGCACCGGCGGCGCATCCGCCTTGCCAAACATCTCTGAGGTGAGGCTGATGATACTCAACGGATTTTTCAGGTCGTGGACGATGGAGCGGGCGAAGCGTCCAACAGCGGCAAGGCGCTCGGCCTGCACGACTTCGCGGAGATAATGTTGATTAAACTCTCGAAGGCGATGACTCACGAGTTGGAGCAATGCAGCGGCGAACGCGGGTGACCTTTCTATCAACGCCTGCATCACCGCTCGCGAAACAAACAACACACGCGTCGGCAACGCAGCCGTGGCGCAGGCCGAACGAGGGAGTTGCTCGATTACCGCCATTTCGCCAAAGACGCCGCCGGGCGCGACCTGCGAGAACACCAGTCGTTGTTCGTTGTTGATGAGGCCGGAGATTTCAACCAATCCTTCGACAACCACATAAAGTCCGTCTCCGGGATCGCCCTCGCGAAAAATTTCCTGTCCCGTGGTGAACAACCGCTCCTGCACCGCCCGAGAGACGGGCGCGAGCTCTTCGGGCTTGAGAAGACGGAACAGTTCAGCGGATGCCAGCGAAACCATGCGGAAAATTTAAGTGAGATTTCCTGGGAGTGCCAGCCCTGAAAGCCCTGAAAGCGGGTGTGATGGAGCGATAGGGGTAGGGACAAGGGTTTTGACTTTGCCCCTCGCTCCGAACCGGACGGGCGGATTTCCCGCATCCGGCTCTCCAGTCAGTGGGGTCGTAGTACTACGATTGTACGCGTCCACTCGTGTTTTGTTACGCCGAGCTTTGCTCGGCTGGAGTTACCCTTTCGCGATCAGTGGAAACTTTTCCGGGTAAGCCACACGCTCCAAATCCAAATCCACGTCCAACTCGGGTCAGTAGAGATGATCGCCATGGTGCAGTTCTACATTGAATAATTGCTGGAGTGTGGCGGCGCGAAACCACGGGAAATCGGCGAAGGCCAAGAAATGCTCGCGGTCAGCCACCATCAGCCAGAAGCCGTGGGTGGAGACATTCAAGACTTCAGGTATTGAAATGTTTGTTCCAGGAATCTCGGATTTCATTTTGTCGTTCCTCGACGATATGCAGCAGTTCGTTCAGCTCTGTCGTGCTCAAACCTTTGTTCAGTGAGGGTTCGGTTTTTGGTTCAATTCAGTATTTAGCCTCCCCATCAGGCGAAATGACGTGAACGTGCATTCTCGTTTCTTGGCGTGAGAAGAAATAAAAGCGGTAGTTGCGATACCGGAAAATTGTCGGACTCACGCGCTCAGATCAACACTGGCTTTTGAAAGCGCAATCGCGGCAAAGCTTCAGTTGTCTGCCTTGCGCTTGAGCCACAGCGTCGCTGCCAAAGTCCTGAACACGAAGACCACAGTGACAAACACGCACCATAGGGCGAGTAAACGGTCTGGCGGCACTGAACCTTTTGCTCCGATGTGCGCGCCGAAGAAGATTGTTTCTCCCTCGCCCGGAAATGGTGCGCTGGATTGAACGCGCCCGGTTTTCTCCACACCTTGCGAGATGCCGGAACTCGCCACGCGGAAAATGGGGACGCCGTATTCCGCTGCGCGCACTGGAGCGATGCGAGCGTGCAACTCGTGTTGGTGGTGTCCCCAAGTGTCAACGTCCATCGTGGGCACGATAAGCATCTGTGCGCCCTGGCGGACGAGGGCGTCGGTGACGCGCGTGTAGCTCAGGTCGTAACAAATGCAGATGCCGATCTTGCCCCACGGCGAGTCCCAGACTTTTTGCTCCGGTGCGGGCAGGCCGTCCTTGAAGAACTGGATGGGCACGCTCTTCACCTGCTTGAAAACGACTTCACCATTCGTGCTGATGACGAACGCGGTGTTGTAGTAGTTGGTGTCGCCGAGCGGTTGCTTGCCGCCAACGATGAGGAATTTTTGGTTTGTGCGACACCAATCTTTGAGCGCATCCGTCGGCTCGCCGTCCAGGGTGTATTCGGGGAGGACGACGAGGTCAACATTAGTACCAGCTCGGATACCTTGGAGTTTGAAGTGGCCCTGGCTGGCGATGATTCTATCGAGTGCCGTCACAACCTGACTGGTTTCGGGAAACTCCATTTGCGCACCAGCCACAACCAAGGTTGCCTTGGGAAGATTGCTGGGCATGGGAAACGCCAAGAACACGGCGATGGCAATGAACGATACCAAGAGGGCTAGATGAACGAGTCGGATGCGGCGCAGGTGTTCGTGACGAACGAGAAGGATACAAGCGGCAAAGGCCGCCACTGCAAATCCGATCCCATAAGTTCCCAGATAAGTCCACGGAACGATTCGCGACTCCGCAAACGCATAGCCCACGTTCAGCCATGAGAATTTCAGGTAGTAAAGTTCGCTGCGGAAGTATTCGAGGCCGGTCCAGAAGAAGGGCGCGAGGAACGCCGCGCGTTTCAATCCGAGCGTCACGATGGCCAGATGCGTGAGCACGACAAATAGCGCGATCCACAACGCCAGCACCAGCCACAGCGCAATGGCCGCTGCGCCGAAGATGTTCCAAAAAAATCCAAGTTGCGGTGCGAAGCACGCGAAGCCTGTCGCCAACGCCACATAGAAACATTGCCGTGTCGTCCGCAGTCGCGCGAGTTGCACGAGACAGATCACATAACCCACGATGGTGAATGCCAGCAGGCCAGATTGCGCCGGTGTGTAGGCGAGTTGAAAGCAAGCCACCGCAGTGAGCGCGAGCAGTCCAGCCTTACGCCAAGTTATCGGTGCAGTGATAGAGGTTGTCTCTGCTAACTGGCTCATGGTGCGATTGGTTTGACGTTAGCGAAGTCGCGGGGAGATTCCAGTTATTCCGTCGAATCTCAAACCACCACACCCGGCTTGGCCGAAACACTCATGGCGTACCGTCCCGCGCTGCGGCTCAGTTTTATCTGCGCATTGAAAGCTTTCGAGAGATTCGCGGAATTGAGTGCGCCAGTTTTTTTACCTGCTGCCATTAGGCATCCACTCTTGAGCAGCAACACATGCGTGAAGATGGGCATGATTTCCTCCACATGATGCGTCACCAGCACGAGCGTCGGTGCGTTATTCCGGCGGCCAAGCCGTTGGATGAATTGGAGAAAATGTTCGCGCGCGGCAGGGTCGAGTCCGGCACAAGGCTCGTCGAGAATCAGAAGTCGCGGCTGCGCCATCAATGCCCGCGCGATCAAGACACGCTGGCGTTCGCCTTGCGACAGAACACGCCACGGACGCTCGGCCACATAAGCACATTCCACCTGACGCAATAATCTCGCGGCACGCAACCGATCGGCTCGCGGCGGCGTTTGCCAGCAATCAATCAAGGCGTGTTTGCCACTCGCCACGGTGTCGAGCGCGGGTTCGTCCTCGGCCATCATCTGGCGCACGGAAGAACTCACGAGGCCGACCTGTTTGCGAAGCTCGCGCCAGTCCGCCGCGCCGTATCGCTCGCCAAGCAGGCAGATTTCTCCACTCGTCGGCATGAGATAACCGGTGAGCGCACTGAGCAGCGAAGTCTTGCCTGAGCCATTCGCGCCGAGCATGACCCAGTGTTGCGCCGACATCACGCGCCATGAGACATCGCGAAGAATCTTTGTCCCGTTGCGCCGGATGGACAGGTTTTCAACTTCAAGGATTGGCGTAGCGCGTTTCACAGCTTTTTGATCTCCGCCCACAACGGCTTCAAATCTTCATCCGCCAGAGCCATTGCCCGCATTTCTTTTTCACCGCCGATCTCGGACGCGCGTTTCAACCAGCGCCGCGCTTCGTCCAGTTGATTCAACTGACACGCATAGCACGCGAGATTGAACGCGATGACGGGTTCGTCGGGGAACTGTTGCGCCACCGGCTCAAGAAAAGCCAACGCTTTTTCCATTCCACCGCTCTTCGCCCGCCGCAACGCATACGCACAGTGCAGCCAGCCCGCCGCGTCATCCGGCGACGTGGCGATGATTTTTTGCGCGGTCGCGAGCGCGGCGTCCCATTTCTTTTCCTCAGCGTCCAGACTCCAGCGCAATTCCAGCACGAGCGGGTGATGAAGATTTTCAGGCGAGACCAATTGAAGTTCAATACGCGCCTCGACGCGATTGCCGAGTTCAAGCCAGCCGACCGCCGCATTTAAGTGATGGGTGTCCGGCGCGAGCAACGGTTTCATCTGCGCAGTGTAGAATCTGCGCACGCGCGCGGCAATGTCATGTAGAAGAAACGTGTTCGGCGACTCACTCGACCATGAACAGCGTGACGTCATCTTTGTTTTTCACAAAGATGCGTTTGCCTGAAACCACCGGATACGCATACGTCGGCGAACTCGCGACCTTGATGCGCGCCACTTCTGTGTAAGCGTTTTCGTCCGGCTGAAACACTATCAACTCCGAAGCTGGAGAGAGCGCGAGCAACGCCGATGTGAAGAAGCGCGGGAACACACCTTTGAAATCCTCCTTCCGCCAAAGCAGCTTGCCGTCCTTCGCATCGTGACATGACAACGTCCCACGCAACGTGCAAAGCAATGGTCGAGTGCTGCCGGATAAATCCGGCGTTACGGGATCTGTCAAACTGTGTTATCTCGCGCCGCCAATGGTTAATTCCGATAGGGCATCACGATTTTCAATTCCCACCTTCGCGCAGTCTTGAGTAGCTTTGCCCCGAAATGAATCACAGCGAATCAGATCACGCTTCGTCGGCCACCGAGGGCGGCACAACTTACGCCGTGCAACTGCTGCCCAACGCGCTCCTGCGTTTCATCATGTGGATCGCCACGCATACGATTTACCGCATCAAGGTTCTGGGCCGCGACAACATCCCAGCCAAAGGCGGCGCGCTATTTGTCTGCAATCATCTCTCGCTCGCAGATGCCGCCTTGTTACAAGCCGCTGTGCATCGCCCTGTACGTTTCATCATGTTGAAAGCGATGTACGACAAACCGTTCATCGGCTGGTGGGCGAAGACGACTGGCGCGATTCCCATCTCATCAGAACTGCGCCCGCGCGAGATGATCAAATCCCTGCAAGCGGCCAGCGACGCGATCAAGAATGGCGAAGTCATCTGCATCTTTGCGGAAGGTCAGATCACGCGCATCGGCCAGATGATGCCATTCCGCCGTGGCTTCGAGCGCATCATGAAAGACGTGGACGCGCCCATCATCCCCGTCGGCCTCGACGGCGTGTGGGGCAGCATCTTTAGTTTCGAGGGACATAAATTTCTTTGGAAGTGGCCAAAGCAAATTCCGTATCCGATCACCGTCAACTTCGGCAAACCCATGCCGCCGACTGCCACGCCGACTGACGTGCGTCAAGTCGTGCAGGAACTTCTCGCCGAAGCGTGGCAGGAACGCAAAGCCCGGATGCGCCCGCTGCATCGTTCATTCATTCGCTCCGCACGAAAGCATCCTCGCCGGTTCGCGATGGCTGATTCACAGACGCCGGCCGTGAGTTTCGGTGGCGCGTTGACGCGAAGTGTTCTGCTCGCGCGACGGCTCAAAAAAGTTTGGGCCGGGCAGAAGATGGTTGGTCTGCTGTTGCCGCCAAGCGTGGGCGGCGCGCTGGTGAACTGGGCCGTAATGCTTTGCGGCAAAGTTCCGGTGAATCTGAATTACACGCTGTCCGAAGAATCTCTCACCTCGTGCGCGAAGCAGTGCGAACTCAAGACCATTCTCACCTCGCGCGCATTCATCGAGAAAGTAAAAATCAAACTGCCGGGCGAAGTATTGTTTCTCGAAGATGTGATGCAGCCCGCTCCCTCCATCTGGGAAAAGTTGACCGCCTTGTTCATCGCCCACTGCTTACCGGTCGCTTGGATTGAACGGGCAATCGGCAATCGGCAATCCGAAATTGCCAATCCCCTCGACTCTCTCGCCACCGTCATCTTCTCCAGCGGGAGCACCGGCGAACCCAAGGGTGTGATGCTCTCGCATTACAACATCGGTTCGAACCTCGAACAACTCGGCCAGACCTTCGCCTTCGGCGGCAACGACAAAGTCCTCGGCGTGCTCCCGTTCTTTCACTCGTTCGGCTTCACCGGCACGCTCGCATTGCCGGCGGTGCTGGGCATCGGCGTTGTTTATCACGCCAATCCGCTTGATGCGAAAACCATCGGCCCGCTCGTCGCCGATCACGAAGTCACCTTTGTCCTCGCCACGCCGACGTTCCTGCAACTCTACATGCGCGGCTGTTCAGCAGAACAATTCGGCAGCGTGCGCCTCGTCGCCGTCAGCGCGGAGAAATTGCCCGAACGCCTCGCCACCGCTTTCGAGGAACAATTCGGCATCCGCCCGTTTGAGGCTTATGGCTGCACCGAATGTTCGCCCGGCGTGACGGTCAACACCCATGATTTCCGCGCCGCAGGTTTCCGCCAAGTCGGCGCCAAGCGCGGCAAGATCGGCCATCCATTGCCAGGAATCTGTGTGAGGATTGTTGATCCCGTCACGCACGCGCCCGTGCCGATAGGTCAACCTGGATTGCTGCTCGTGCGCGGCCCGAACGTGATGCTCGGTTACCTCGGCAAGCCGGAGAATACGGCGGAGGTGTTTATTGATGCTGACGTGGGTGGGGCGGGCAGTCTTCTGCCCGCCGATGCGTCTCTTGCCAATGAGCGGCGCGCACGGAGTGACGCGCCCTACCACCAAACGAAATGGTACGTCACCGGCGACATCGCTGCGCTCGACGAGGATGGCTTCCTGCAAATCACGGATCGCTTGAGCCGCTTCAGCAAGATCGGCGGCGAAATGGTGCCTCACATCAAGGTGGAGGAGAAGTTGCACGAACTCGCGGGCGTGACCGAACACACGTTCGTCGTCACCAGCATCGCCGATGAAAAGAAAGGTGAACGACTCATCGTCCTGCACAAACTTGCCGCCGACAAACTTCAACCCGCGCTGGAAAAACTCACCGTGTGCGACCTGCCGAATCTGTGGAAGCCCAAAGCGGATTCGTTCGTGCGGCTGGACGATTTCCCCATGCTCGGCACCGGCAAACTGGATTTGCGGAAGGTGAAGGAATTCGCGCAGAAAAGTTCAACTACGGTCGCAGTCGAATGAGTGGTTGCGGACAGTGCCATCCGACGAGAAAGACTTCGCGCAATCCGCGCTTAAGGCGGGCCTCGCCTACCCATCCTCTTACTTCACGTTCCAGTCTTCTGACCCATTCCAGCTTCGTTCGCACACTCTTTTCCAACTTTGCTTGTTAGGTCTGTCACGTTTGCTCTCCACCGGGAATTCGGCGGCGATACAGTGCGGCTACCCAAACATTTCTCTTTTCACGCCGGGCTGTCGGCATTAAACATTCATCCTTTGTTACATTGAACAAATCATGAAAGAAACCGTGCCGCAATCACCGCCGCCCATCGTCAGGAATCAATACGAGAGGGTACGCCAACTATTTACCAAGAACGTCATCCCCAGCTACGGGCGATTTGAACTCGTAATCAGCCACGGATCGGGTAGCCACCTGTTCGATGTGAACGGTCGCCGCTATCTTGATCTCGGCGGCGGCATCGCTGTTTGTTCCCTCGGTCACGCGCATCCAGCCATCACCGAAGCACTCTTGGAGCAGTCCGCAAAACTCGTCCACGTCTCCAATCTTTATTACACAGAACCACAAGGTCGCCTCGCGCAGGCGTTGGTTGAATTGATCGGCCCTGGCAAATGTTTCTTCAGCAACAGCGGCGCGGAAGCGAACGAAGGCTTATTCAAACTCGCGCGCATATTCGGTCACGATGAGGGACGCTTTGAGCTCATCACCGCGATCAATTCCTTCCACGGTCGCACGCTCGCGGGCATCGCCGCCACGGGTCAGGACAAGGTGAAGAAAGGGTTCGAGCCGATGGTGGCTGGCTTCCGTCATGTGCCTTACAACAATCTCGCCGCGATGCGCGCCGCCATTTCGCCCGCGACAGCGGCGATCATGATCGAAGGAATCCAAGGCGAAGGCGGCGTCACGCCCGCCACGCCGGAGTATCTGCTCGGCCTGCGCGCGTTGTGCGACGAGAAGAAATTGCTGTTGCTCATGGACGGCGTGCAATGCGGCCATTTCCGCAGCGGATGCTTTCAAAGTTTCCAACGCATCCTCGAAGGTGTTTCCGGCGGTGAGAAATTTTTACCCGACGGCGTCTCGATGGCGAAGTCGCTCGGCGGCGGTTTCCCGATGGGCGCGTTCTGGGTGCGTGCGCCGTATGCGGACTTGTTGAGCGCAGGAACGCACGGCACGACTTATGGCGGCTCCCCTCTCGCGTGTGCAGTGGGCTTGAAGATTCTGGAAGTCATCGAAAACGAAAAGCTGGCAGAGAACGCGCGGCTCATCGGCGATTTTTTATGCGAAGGCTTGGAACAGATCGCAAAGAACTATCCGCAATACGTGAAGACCGTTCGTGGGATGGGGCTGATGCTGGGCTTTGAACTCGCGCCGAACATCCCGGCGCTCACGGTGGAGGGGAAGATGCCGTCGTCGTTATTGGCGTCGCGTTTGCAGGAGGAGGGATTACTGGTGATCCCGGCAGGACAGAATGTTTTGCGCCTGTTGCCGCCATTGAACCTCTCACGCGGCGATGCCGAGGAGGGTTTAATCATCATCGAGAGGGTGATTGCGAAGTTGGGCGCGTGATAAATAACAGTGAGAGTGCGGCCACAAAACTAGCTCCGTAGGAGCGTCATATTTATAGAACCGAAAATACAGTGCGCAAGCTCCGTTAGGAGCGACACAACTACCCGGATTCTTTTATCGCCAACGCCTAATCACGCCGCCGCTGCCTGTTCCTTGCCTGAGAAAAATTGCTTCAGCCACTTCATCGCCGCGCGCAATCCGATGGGGCGCACATCCGCGAGTGAGTAGATGCCCACGAGTTGTTCCTCATGTGAGCGGTAGCGCGGCGGGAGCAGCATGGCGGTGCGTGTTTCCTCGCCTTCCACTTTCACGATCTCGGAGTTGATCAATCCTTTGCCGACGGCGTATTGACCCGCAGGCAACACGAGCGTGCGCGCTGCTAGGAACAACCACGGACGGTAGGTCAGAACGAGATTGCCCTTTTCATCGCGGCTGAGTTTTCCGTAGGTGCGCGCGGGAACTTTGTTCGTCTTGCTGCCGAGGAACATCTTGTTCGCCACCTTGTCCGGCGTGAATCGTGAACTGCGGAATGTGAAGAAGTCCCAGACATAAGCGAAGCCGTAGTGCGAGAGGCGGAATGACCAGCCCGCGATGAGGTAGGAAAACAGGATGATGATCAACGCCCACGCCGCACCGATCCACGGATTGGCAAGCGCGCTTGCCGCCACCGTGCCGAGCAGCGCCAGACGCACTCCTTTCAGCGCGGCATCTACCGTCGTGAACGGACTGAGAATGATGAGAACGTTCAGCGCGTTGGACGCAAGGAACACGACGAAGAACGCCACCATCGCCACGGGCACCATGAGCGCGTTGTAAAATCCAGAAAGGTCGGCTGCCGCAAATCCCATGGAACTAAGCATGGCTTCCGGTGCGCCGGAATCTTTCACCATCATCATCATGAACGGCACGAATGCACCCGTGGCCACCAGCCCGCTGATCTTGTTTTCCACCGCTTCCGCTATGTCGAAGGGTTTCTTCACCGCTGTGGGCAATGCCGAACCTGCGGTGTCTTTGATGAAGCAAACCGCCACGAGCAACAACGCCGGGATGAAGAACCACGGCTGCGCGAACCACGGCAGATTGGCGCGATTTGCGGCGGGCGTCTGCCACCATTTGTAAAGTCCGAAGCCGCTTGTGCCAAGCAGCGGCGTGATGGCCACGCCGGTGAGCAAGGAAATCTGCTGGGCTATCTGCGCTCCGGGCGCATTGCCCGCAGGCGACGCGGGTTTATTTTCAGCACGCGCAGTCAACACGCTCAGGCAAAGACAGAGCGCGATCAAGACGGAGAAGCTCTTTTTCATGAGGGAATGATTCACCGTTTCCCGCCGCGTGTAAAGATTGAGGTCAGCACACCCGTCCCTACCCCTATGACAACAACCCGGCTGGACAACTCGCGTTTCTTCCCTAGCCTTTTCCGAAATTATGACCGACCCACGCTTCACCAAACTCGCGAACCTCCTCATCACTTATTCAACCCGCGTCAAAAAAGGCGA
>CAMCWI010000035.1 GCA_945882065.1 Akkermansia muciniphila | reverse complement strand
CGACACGTGATCGTGACGATGAACTTCTTACGCCCGACAATCGGTAGTTAAACAAAACCAGCAAAATTATTTGGCCATGTTTTGTTCTGGGTGAACCGAGGTGATTTCAATTTCCGTTGAGTGGGATGCCTGAGCATCCCCACCACGTTCGTATTCTTCAAGAGATGGACAAACGGGGACGATGCCTTTCGCATAGCTGAGGTGCACGGCGCGTGAACTGTGGCCAAGCGCATTCTGCGCCCATCGGATTGGATAACCATTGGCTCGCGCACGTTGTGCCCAAGCGTAGCGATAACTATGGAGGCTCACTCCTGATATCTTGGCGACTTTGCACCTTCGCCAGAAGTCGCCCGAACGATCGCCGGCCGTAGTCTCGCTTATTCGCGGAAACAGGAATCCTTGAGAGGGAAGGATTCGCAACAACGTTTCCAATCGTTTGCCGATCTGAATGCTGGCCCATTCGCCGGTCTTCTGCCGCTGATAGGTGAGCACGCGGTTTTGCCAGTCGATGTTATTCGATGTCAGCATGGCGGCGTCGCTCTGGGCAGATCCGATCTCCCAAAGCAGTTGGTAGAGATTACGTCGCTCCGGATTCTTTTCAGAAGCCATGACCAGTTCGTGTTCGCTCAAGGTGATGGCTCGTTTTTCTTTTCGTTTGGGTTGTGGCCAGAGCTTGGGAGGAATGATGGCAGCCGAAATCCAGCCCATGCCCAGGGCCAAGTTATGCAGGCAGCGTAGAAAGTGGTTGGTCGATGAAGCCCCATCTGAAGCCATTGCCTGACGCAAGTCCTCCGCAGTCGTTTCGACGAGCTTCTTCGATTTCAATCCAGCGAAAGCGTGGGTGCGCATCGCACGTTCTCGACGCAGCCAAGTTTGCTCCTTCCCTCGCTTACAAAACTCATCCATTACGATCTTCCATGTGCGTAAAGCAATATTCGGATCATTCGCTCCGAGGTAGGTGCGACCGATCGCAAGATTCAGTTGGGTTTGTTGCACCGCTTCATTCTTTGCGACAAGAAGCCGTCGCGCGATACGGACACTGTCCGTATTCAGGCTTTCACGGGTGCAATTTTGGCGGTCAACAGCGTAATAACGGTTGTGGCGGCGAAGTAGACGGTAGCGGTCTTTCATGACTTTTCAGAACTTTAACATTCCGGGTCGTGACCATCCTAATGAGCAGTGGCAACCTATGTCTGGGTTCAGTCAATTATACCTGAGCGACACGATTTGGTGTCAATTCTGGTGTCAATTGCCACTTGGAAACCGATGGCGAGAGCAAAATCCTCAATTAAGCTGAGGAAAACATAATGGCTCCAGAGGAAGGACTCGAACCTTCAACCCCACGGTTAACAGCCGCGTGCTCTACCATTGAGCTACTCTGGAACCCAGTCCGTAAGGGCGCGAACTCTACAAACCATCTTCCGCACCGTCAAATTATTTTACCGGAACTTAACTGATTGAAATCTCATCAGCAGACTTGACAACTTTCACTCTCGGCCTAAAACACTACCCGAACCCTTCACCAGCGAACCAGCAGCCTTGAAGAGATTGTGTTGTACACTTCTTTACTGCAAAAAAAACAATGACGAAATTCAATCAGCCCTAAAACTCAGAAAATTTTATGGCAACAACGCAAACCTCCGATGTCTCACGTCGCTTTATCTCAACCAACTTCTCTGGAGTGCCGCGTGTTTTCCGACGGCTCGGACTTTTCCTTTGCGGCGTGGGGCTCGTGTTGACGTTGGAATCAACGCCGGCGAAGGCTCAGTTTCTGGATTGCTCGTGCCTCCAGACTCAGGCCGTGTTGTTCACCGGCAGTTGCACAGGCGTGATTCCCGATCTGTGTCTGGTGGTGACGAACTGTTGGATTCCGAGCGTCGGCTCGACGGGCTACACCTTGCGCGCAATTTCCGCCCGCATTCTCGCCAGTGACGGGCAGCACGCCCATCACTTTTACTCTCACTGATCTGCCAAGTTTAAACACTTACTCCTGCAATGTTACTTACAATGTTGGCGTCACCACGAATCGCTTTACTCTCATCTGTCCCACCAACCAGTTCCCCGCCTGCAACCCACCAATTGGGGATTCTATGGGCCGCCGGCTGGACAAATGTTCCACTGTGCTGCACGAACAGCGTCACGATTCTCGGCCCGTTCTTTGTCACCAACTGGCCTACGATCACGGCACACTGGATCGGTCAGGTCTGTGGCGTCGTGGATTTCTGCACAGAATCTGTCACGTTTGGCGGCATCGCTGTCACCAACTATCCCTGCCTCGACATCATTTGCCCGACCAATATCATCGTCCAAACGTGCTTTCCCCCTCTGCCAGGCGCGGGCTTCACCAATGTTTCCTATCCGCTGCCAGTCGTGAGCAACACCTGCCCCGGCGTCATCACCAATCTGGTTTGCACTCCGCCATCCGGTTCGCCTTTCCCCGTCGGCACGAACACCGTCACTTGCACTGTTCAAGACAATCTCGGCAACATTACCAGTTGCACGTTCGACATCATCGTGCTTGGAGACATTGATCCGCTAATCATCAACTGCCCGACGAATTACACGTTGGTTTGACACGGTGTTGTCCGCCTACACCTACACGAACAATCGCAACGTACTCTACCAAGTGCCCGTCACCGGGACGTTCGCCTCGTGCAACGATGACTGTCCGCCGGGCGGTCTGTGCCCGGGCACACTCCAATCCTTCATCCGCTTCCAAGCCATCGCCGGTCAAAGCTATCGCATCCGTGTATCCGGCTACTTGGGAGCAACAGGTTGGTTACTCCTCCGTGCCACCCAAAGCACCACCGCGCCGGTCAACGACCTTTGCGTGAACGCCATTCCCATCACTTCTGGAGTCACCAATTGCGGCACGACACTCTGCGGTGCGACGCCGACACCGGGTGGCAATCTCATTCCGACGCCGTGCGGACTCTCGGTCAATACTCCGGATGTCTGGTATAGCTGCACGCCGCAGTGCAGCGGCCCTGTGAGTATCAACACTTGCGGCTCATGTCTCCCGGCGGGCACGTTCGACACCGTGTTGTCCGTCTTATACCGGAATCTGTCCCGGCCCGTTGAATCAAGTCACAGGCACTCCGCATTGCAATGACGATTCAACAAACGGCCCCTGCACAAGCACTCTCCAATCGCACGTCCAGTTCAACGCCACGGCAGGCGTCACCTATTATATTCGTGTGTCAGGGTACCTGGGTTCAACCGGCAACTTCAAACTCGGCGTCACCGTCAGCGGCACCGCACCGTTCACGTATCAATGGTTGCTTAACGGCATCCCGATCCCCGGCGCCGTGAACAGCACACTCAACATCAACCCGGTCACAAGCACTAACCTCGGCAATTTCAGCGTCTCAGTCGCCAATGCCTACGGTCAACTGGATGGCACATCCGCCGAAGTCATTGTTGAGCCGACCTACATCCCGGTCATCACCGACGCGAGCCTTGCAGATGGCTGGTTCAGGTTCATGGTCGAAACCAAGATTGGCTTCAACTACGTGATCGAATACAAAAACGACCTCACGGATCCGACGTGGACCACGCTCACGAATACACTTGGCATCGGCGCGCCGTCGTTCATCTACGACAGCGAGCCGCACGCGCAGAAACGCTTCTATCGCGTGGTGCAAGAACCCGCCGCGCCGTAAAAATTAAAACCGCTTCGCCCCCCCAAGCCCGGTCTCGCACAGAGGCCGGGCTTTTTCTTTTACGGGGAGTGTGGCCGTCCTCGGCCACAGCAACTCACGCCGGAAGGAATGTTGTTCGCAATTTCAAGCCAACCTTGATATCGGAAGTCGCTGCCACCGAGGACGGGCGCACTCCGTCGGTGAGACATTCATGCGCGTCCGTCCAATTGAAACTTGGCACTCCAGAGTCATTCTGTTTATCTGACCGCGCCCGAATGAACATCCAACGCGCCGCCACACTCGTTCTCATGACAGTTCTCTGTCTGACTGCGTTTTCAGCCCGTGCAGAAGAGGATGCATCACTCACGATTGAATCTCTCACCCCAGACAGCCCCGTTAAATGGGATACGATTAAAAAAATCTTCAGGGCCACCAAAGGCGTGAAGGTCACATTCAGTCATCCAACTTATGGCCCGGGCATTCTTATAGCGGACAATGCCGAGGTAGATCGCAATTCGGGGAATATTGCGGCCTCCGGCAACGTCCGCATCCAGAGCGACGCGATGGTCTGGACTGGGGACGACATACGCTTCAATGTCAAAACGCGGAAAATGGAAACCGTCCAGTTCCGCGCAGGCCGCTCGCCCGCGTTTGTCACCGGACAAAATCTTGCCGCCGATGTTTCCAACAATACCTACACCGCCAGCAACGCCTACATCAGCACCGATGACGTCGCCGAACCCACCACTCGCATCCACGCCAGCAGCATCAAGATCGTTCCGGGGAAATATTTTGAAGCGCGCAACGCCGTCCTCTACGTCGGCAACGTCCCGATGTTTTATTTCCCGTTCTATACGCAACGTCTCGATGGCAAGGGCAACCAATTCCGTTTCGTGCCCGGTTATCGCAGCCGCTACGGGTCGTTCCTCAAGAGCAGTTACGATTGGATCGCCAACGATCAACTCGATGGAGAACTTCACGCGGACTACCGCCAGAAGCGCGGATTCGGCGGCGGGCCGGACTTCAATCTGCACCTCGGTCGCTGGGGCGAGGCGTCGCTCGAATACTATTTCCTGCACGACCTCACGCCGGAGCGCGACAACCTAGGCTTCGACATCCCGGCCAATCGCCAACGCTTCCGCTTCGGCTACGACGCCGTGCCGTGGACCAATCTCAACGTCAAAGCCGTCATCGGTTACCAGAGCGATGAACGCGTGCTGCACAACTTCTTCGAGAGCGAGTATCGCGCGAATCCCCAGCCGTCCACATTTTTTGAAGTCAACAAGACCACGGACAACTTCAGCCTCGATGTTCTCGCACAGCCGCGAGTGAATGAATTCTTTGAGACCGTCGAGCGTTTACCCGACGTGCGGCTCACCGGCTTCCGCCAGCAAGTTCTCGACACGCCGCTCTATTACGAGAGCGAAACTTCCGCTGGATTCTATCGTCGCCGATTCGCCATCACCAACAACGTCGCATCCGGTCTCGATTATTCCGGCGCACGAGCCGACACGTATCACCAACTCACGCTCCCGCAAATCTACTTCGGCTGGCTCAACCTCACACCTCGCGTCGGCGGACGCTTGAGTTATTACGATGACCCCAGCGGCGTTGGCGCGCTCGCGAACGACGAAGCCTTCGCGCGTGGCATCTTCAACACCGGCGCGGAACTCACTTTCAAAGCCTCACAAACGTGGGCTGGCAAGCGCAGTCGTGTGCTTGATCTCAACGGCATACGCCATATCGTTCAACCTTCCGTAAACTATGTTTATGTGCCACGCCCGAACCGCTTCCCTGGGGCATCGCAACAATTCGACACAGAACTGCCGAGTCTGCGTTTGTTGCCCATCGAGTTCCCGGACTACAACACCATTGATTCCGTGGACAGCCAGAACACGATGCGCTTCGGTTTGAAAAATCGTTTTCAAACCAAGCGTGACGGAGAGATCGGCGACTTCTTTTACTGGGATGTTTATTCCGACTGGCGCATGAGACCGCGCGCAGGGCAACGCACATTCTCCGATGTTTTCTCCGACCTTGTCCTCCGCCCGCGCAACTGGCTCTCGCTGGAATCCCTCACGCGATACGACATCCACGATGGACTCTGCCGTCTTTCATTCCACAACCTCACGTTGCAGCCGAATGAAACCTGGAGCTGGGGCATCGGCCACCTTTATGTCCGCGATGATTTCGGCGCGACGCCGACGGCGTTGCAGGGTGGAAACAGTTTTCTCACGAGTACACTGTTCCTGCGCGCGAACGAGAATTGGGGCTTCCGTGCCACGCACCAATACGAAGTCAGCGAAAAATGGTTGCAGGAACAGACCTATTCCATATACCGCGATCTGAGGAACTGGACCGCCGCGTTGTCATTCCGCATCCGCGACACGCACACCACCGAGGGCAAGGACTACGGTGTGGCATTCACCTTCTCGCTCAAGGCCTCTCCGCGCTTCAAAGTCGGCGAAGATGCTGTGCGACCCGCGCGCTTGCTGGGGTATTGACCAAAAAATGCTCGCCACCTGGTGAAGCTGGCTTGAACAAATAGGAATCGTTGCCACGTCTCTCTTCGGCATCTGACCAATTAGGGGGACAAGCCATCCGTTGACGATGCGTCTAGGATGGTGTCATAGAAACCACCGCAACAGCACAGCAGTAAGACCGTAAACATCCATTGCCAGAGTCACAAACAAACCATCAACACAATCCACACATGAATAAAAGCTGAAATAGACAAGCCGACGGGACACACCCGTCGGCTTCGTCTTTTGACTTCAGGACAACGATTTTTCTCCCGATGTGAATGTGACAGGCATATGCTGTGCGGGCATGGCAATCCTCGGCAAACGCAACATCCTCTCCATTGTGCGGGCATCCGCTCCCGGCCTTTACCTCGAAGGCGGCGAACTGGGCGAAATTCTGCTGCCGGGGCGTTACATCCCGGCGAACCTCAAGCCCAAGGACAAGCTGGACGTTTTCATCTATCGCGATTCCGAGGATCGCCTCGTCGCCACGACAGAAATCCCGCTCGCATCCGTCGGCGAGTTTGCAGCCATGAAAGTTGTCAGCATCAATGACCGCGTCGGCGCGTTTCTAGATTGGGGATTAGCGAAGGATTTGTTGTTGCCGTTTCGCGAGCAGGAAAAAATGGTGCGCGTCGGGCAGAAGGTGGTGGTGTTCGTTTATCTTGATCCCAAGTCTGAACGCATCGTTGCCAGCGCACGATTGCATCGGCATCTGAATCAAGAACGACCGTTCTATCGTAACAGCCAGCCCGTGGAACTGCTCATCACGGGCGCAAGTCCGCTCGGCTATCAAGCCATCGTAGAGAACGCGCACAGCGGCTTGCTGTATCGCGATAATATCACTACGCCGCTTCAGATCGGGCAGCGATTGAAAGCCTTCGTCCGCAACATCCGTCCCAATGATCAGATTGATTTGAGCCTCGACGCTGCGGGTTACAAGCGCGTCGCGCCGCTCACCGATCAAATCGTTCAAGCGTTGGAGAAAAGCGGCGGCAAACTGGCGTTCGACGATGATAGTTCGCCCGAAGCGATCCGGCAGAAGTTCAGCGTGAGCAAGAAGGCGTTCAAGCAAGCGCTCGGCAAACTCTACAAAACGCGGCGCATCAGCTTTCAGAAGCCCGGCATCCAGTTGCTCGACAACTCGTCGTGGTCGCCGGGGAAGTGAGTAAAAAAGCACCAAACACAAACATCCAAGCTCCAGAAAAGCACGAAACTCCAAAAGCGTGTTCGTTTGATCAGACTAACAGAAGCGTGCGTCGAAGGTTGTATTGGAGGGTGATGTTTGGATGTTCTTTGGTGCTTGGAACTTGGTGCTTTGGCAATGATGGTTTCCGCCGAGCATATCGAAAAATCGGGCCAGAGCTTCGGGATTCCTCCCCCCGTCTTGCTTCCACGCTGTGTTTTTGTTTTCATCCGGGCGTGCGAATGAACTTCCGCAGGTTGTCCGCGATTCTCTGGCTTACCGTGTTACCGTGGCTGGGCTTTGCGGCCAGGCGCGAGTCCGTGCAAGTGCCGCTGGATTACGTGGCGAAGAAGGCCGAGGAACGCGTCCGCAAACCGTTCCGTTCGCCGCGCCTTGATCTCCCGGCAGTGTTGCGTCAGAACAATCTCGATTACGACAAGTATCGCGAGATTGAATTCCGCCATGAACGCGCGCTTTGGGCTTCGGACGGAATGCCGTTTCGCACCGAGTTCTTTCATCCCGGCTACATCTATCACGAACCCGTACGCGTGAATGAATTCACTCTCACGCATACCCAGCCGATCCGCTTCGTGCAGGATTTTTCAACTATCGAAAGTTGAACATCGCGAAACAGATTCCCACGGACACGGGCTACGCGGGCTTCCGCATCTTGAATCCGCTCAACAGCCCTAATCGTTTCGACGAACTCGGCTCGTTCCTCGGCGCGAGTTATTTCAGGCTACTGGGCAAAGGCCAGCGCTACGGCCAATCTGCGCGCGGACTGGCGATTGATTCCGGCGAGACGGATCGTCCCGAAGAATTTCCCATCTTCACCGACTGGTGGCTTGGCAAACCGCAGAAGGAAGATTCACAGGTGCGACTCTACGCCATCCTCGACAGCGTGAGTTGCGTGGGCGCGTATGAATTTCTGATCCAACCCGGCGAGACGACCATCGCGGACATCGAATGCGTGTTGTATTTCCGGGAGACGAACAACGTGGCGGCGGTTGATCCCAAACGAAAGCCGATCACGTCCATTGGCATTGCTCCGCTGACGAGCATGTTCTGGTTCGGCAAAAACTCTGAGCGCAAGTTCGACGATTACCGGCCTGAAGCGCATGATAGCGACGGATTGCTGATGCACATGGAGAACGGTGAGATGTTGTGGCGTCCGCTGAACAACGCGTCCGTGATGCGCCATCAACGTTTCGCCACAAAGAATCTGCGTGGCTTCGGCCTGTTGCAACGCGAGCGCAGCTTCGAGGCGTATCAGGACATGTTCAATTACTACCATCAAGTGCCCAGCGTGTGGGTGGTGCCGCGCGGAAATTGGGGCGAAGGCGATGTGCATCTGCTCGAACTCAGCACGCAGTACGAGGGACTCGATAACATCGTGGCGTTCTGGGATCCAAAGGTGAAACCCGAACCGATGCGCCCGAAACGTTTTGCCTACACGCTTTACTGGACATCGGAAAACGACATGAAGCTTTCGCAGAACCGAGTTGTCTCCACACGCATCGGCACACATCCGCGTCACTCTGACTGGCGGCAGATCGTGATTGATTTTGAAGGGCCGCGCCTCGCTGTCATTGCAGAAACCAATGCGCCGGTGGCCATCGCCAATTGCAGCGACAACGCGGTGCTAACGGAGAACCAAGTGTTCTACAATCCCATCAAGAAGAACTGGCGTGTCATTCTCGCCATGCAACCGCGCGCGGAAAACAAAGACCCGGTGGACATCCGTTGCACTCTCAAGCAAGGCGACGAGACGGTGAGCGAGACGTGGACGTATCATTGGAGTCCGCCATGAACGAACCGTTCGAGTGGAGCAATGCGCCGGGAAAACTTGCGGGTCGCCCCTTGGAGGAATGGAACGCGGCTTACGTGAAAGTGGAGAGTTATTTTCACGCGTTGCGCATCCGTAATCGAGTTCTGCTCGGCGAACTTGTTCAAAAAGTTTTGGATCGTGCGATGAAGCGTGCGACCGGAGAACTTCATCGCAGCGCGACCGAACTCGCCGCTGAAGAGATGGATTTGGTCGTCACCGAATGGTTCGCCAATGTGCTGGAGCGGATACCGACGGGCGTGGAACACGTCTTAAACACGCGCGGTCGGCTCGCGCTGTTGCTCGCAGACATGCCGGGCAAGTGGCAGGATCAATTTCTCTCGCCGGGTCCATGGCCAAAAGAATTTGTGGATGCGATGCAGGATGCGTATCTGCGCGCCGGGCCTGACTTCCAAGTATCTCAGATGACGCCGCGTCCGCTTGATCTTGGGCCAATCACGACGTTGACAAACTTCGGCAAACTTCCGGTAAAAAAAATGGCGACGATCTGGATCGCATTTCTTCTCGTACTCGGCGCGATCTTCTGGCTGACGCGGTGAAGGCTTGGCGTTTGCGCTAAAAACTCACTGCATTATTCCGCCTATGGCAACGCCAGCCGGTAGAACACGCTGCCATTGGCGGGATCAATCGGGACGATGACGCGATTCGTGGTCGTTGATCCGGGCAGGGTGACCCAGTTCGTGCCGAGGCCGAGGCTCAGGCTGTTCGTCTGAGTTTGCAATCGTCCACCGGCGACGGGCCATGAAACGTCGAGCGAGTTGCCGGTTCGCTGAAATGCCAGTCGTATAGCAACAAACTTATAGACGATTCCGCCGGCTCCGTTCGCAGGAGTATTGGTCACCAACGCGTAAAGTTCGCCATCGGCATCTTCGCCGAATCCATGCACGGTCAGACCATTAGGCAGGAGTCCCGTGACGAATTGCGGCAGGCGAAATTCTTTGATCAGTCCGGTTTGGAGATCGGCGTAGAAGAGACGACCATCCACGCGCGGTGGAGCATTTCGGATGGCCAGATCACCGAACACATACTTGCCGAACAGTTCAGGGATCGCCGTGCCGCGATAGACAAACCCGCCAGTGATGGAGATGCCGTCGTTGTGATCGTATTCCAATGTGCCAGACGTTCCGACGATCGGATCAATCAGTCCGGCAGGAATTCCTGGGCTGCGATTCCCGGGAGGTATGCCGATGGTGCCAGCGTTTCCGGCGGGACCGTTCGTGCGGTTGAAAAGGAAATCGCCTTCCTTAATTGCCCAACCGTAGTTTCCTCCCAGCGTGATGCGGTCAATTTCTTCGATGTTTCCTTGTCCCACGTCAGCAAGAATCAACTCACCGTTGGCGCGATCGAAGGCGAACCGATAAGGGTTGCGAAGTCCGTAGGCGTAGATTTCCGGCACTTGACCCGGACCTTGGAACAGATTCGTCGTCGGGATTCGATATTGGCCATTGGCACTGATCGGATCAGGACTCGTGGGGTTGAGTGCCGGATTGATGGGATCGAACCGCAGCATCTTTCCGAGCGGCGTCGCCAGGTTCTGCGCATTGCCACCGGGTTCAATATGGCTCGCGCCGACATCGTTGGCGTTGCCGCCATCGCCCAACGCAAGATACATGTAGCCATCCGGCCCGAAGGCGATGGTGCCGCCGTTATGGTTGTTGGCGTTCTTGCCGAAGGAGATGATTTCGCGGACTGAGGCGGGATCAACCACGTTGGAGTTCGCGTTGGAAATTTTCCATTCGTTGACGGCGGTCTTGTAACCTTGGGATGCGGCGTTGGGAGCTATGTAAGTTGGTCCCGTTCCGAGCAACTGGCTGTTGAAGGTGTAGAGCGTCTTAAAGCCGGGGCTGGCGGGATTATTGAATCCGGGATGGAAAGCCAGACCGAGGAAGCCGCGCTCATCGTTGGGGTTGGTCGGTAACAGCGAGGTTGAAATCAAACCTGAGATGTCGAGAGCCGAGCCGGGTAACAAAACGCCGTTCTGGATGATTCGCAGCAATCCGTTTTGCTCCACCACAAACAGCCGGTTGGTGTCGCCCGGCGGGCTGATGGCGTAGTCCGGCGCGGCCATGCCGGTGGCGATGGGTTGAAGGAGGATGGCGATGTTCCCGGTGGCAATCGCGGGCAGATAGTTGGACGAGGTCACAGAGACAACTGCCGAGGTCGTGGTGACGCCGAGATTGTCCGAGGCCACAGCGGTCAGATTATGCAAACCCACTGCGAGCCTGAGTGCGACGCTGTATGGGCTGTTTGTGTCGTTGCCCAGCGACGTGACTCCGTCGAAGAATTGAACATTCGTCACGGTGCCAACTGAATTGCTGACGGAGGCTCCGATGGCCACGTTGGCGGAACTGCTCAAGACGGCGTTGTTCGCCGGGTTGGTGAGGGTGACGCTAGGCGGAAAGGCTGCGACACCGACTGTCACATTCACGACGCTAGAGGTGGTGGAGAGGCCGAGGTTGTCCGTGGCCACTGCGGTGAGCGCGTGGCTGCCGAGGGCGATGCCGACGGTGATGGTGTAGGGAGAATTGTTGGTGCCGCCGAGGAGCGTGACTCCGTCGAAGAATGCCACATTTGTGACGCTGCCGTCCGGGTCGTTGGCGTTGGCAACGATGGTGGCATTGGCCGGTGCTGTGAAGTATTGACCGTTGGCGGGGGAAGTGATGGCGACGGTGGGCGGCACGTTGAGTGGGGTGGAGCGAATATAAGAAAACCCCGGTCCTGCGGGCAGATTGGTGAACATGAGGGATAAATAAATGTCCTCCGAAATGAGATGCACGACGAGTTGCTGACCGGGAAGGTTGATCACCGGATTTCCTCCGCCAGTGGTTGTCCAGTTGGAATAGGACAGGCTGGCGTAGTTCGAGAGTGCGCCCACAGCCCATCTAGTGTCGGCGGGGCTGACAAACTTGGTGAAGGAGCTTTCGGTGACGCCGTTAAACACGCCGCCCGTTCCTAGGCCAGCCGGAGTCGTGCGAGTCAACGCGACGTTTGGCGTCAGTTGATCGCGGTCGCCTGGCGGGTTTGGATATGGCGCAGCCTGGGTGAATGCGATATCCGGCCCATTCCAGATCGTTGCGGCTGGCACTGTTTGTAACGTTTGAAAAATCGCGAGGCTAACTATGGCCAATGCGTTGAGCCGTTGGGGCGGCTTTGAGATTTGATTTGGTTTTGAGCTGTGCATAGACGTATCGAACTGGTGAATCGCCAAAAGGAATTGTTCGGCGACTACAGTTCAGAGGTGTGTGCTTGGCTTAATGTTCCCGAAAACTGGGGAATACTTTTTTGCGAAGATGGCGAGGTTCAAAAACGCCACGACGCCCCGCCATGCAAGCGATAGTCCGGCACGACCTGATACCCGCCGTTCTTGATCTGCAACGGCAGATCAATTCCGATGTTAGCGCTGAGCCGGTCGCCAAGCGTCAGGTTGAAAAGCGGGCCGAGATACCAAGCGGTCGAACCAGTGCGATAAGACGTGACTCCATCCAATTCATCGCGCCCCATCTGGTCGTAGATAATGTTGGCTTGCAGACTGAGTGATCCGGATTTGTCGAACCACACAAAGACGCCGGGGCCGCCGGAGAGCATGAGTTCGTCGCCATATTTGAAACCGGAACGGCCTTCGGTGCGGAGATAGTATTGAGCCTGTGCATTCAAGAAGGCGCGTTGCCAGCGGGTGTTGACGGTGATCCCGAATATGCCATCCACCGAACCTGAACCGAGTGCGATGGAGTGCGGATGCACGGCCGCGATGGAATGTCCGAGCGGATCGTGAGGTGTGTTGGGCGGGATAAGAGTGTTGTAGATGCGGGTCTGCTCCATCTCTTCGGCGAGCCGGTCGGAATCTCCCGTGGGCAGTTTGATTCCCGTGAGAAGGTTCACTTGAAGCGAATAATCCATCTCACTTTTCTGAAACAACGTTGCACGTCCGATCAACGAGACATCGCCTAAACCGGTCTCAGAACCTTCCTCCGTGAAAAATGCCGGTGGCCCTCCGGCGGAGTAACGAAAGTCTGTGCGTTTGAATTCCAGATGCGTCAACGGAACGTTCAGGCTCAATCCCCAGCGTGGCGTGAAGTTGTAGCCGAACACGAAATGAGTGATCGAACTGTCGAGATGATCGCGGATGGTCGGGTTCACTTCGTCGCTCTCAAATTGAACGGTGCGATACGGGATGAATTGTTCTGCGAGGCTGAAGACGAAGCCGCTAGCGTTCGCACCATTCGCGTCCGACGCGCGATAGACGGCGCAGAGATCGCAGGCGTGAACCGAACCTGCGCCCAGAAACAGCATGCCAGCGATGATTTGGCGAAATTGTTTCACGGGAAAACTCGAAGGCGATAGAACCGCTGTGGCCTCAGTCGTGTGTCCACTATGATGTAGTGGTTCTCAAAAGGGATGTTCGGCGCAATGAAAAGATTTGTCCAAGTCCCGCCCAGGACTCCGTTGACAAGATTTTCTGTGTACTGCAACACGTAGGTGCGGTTGGCTTCGGTGTCGAAGTGTATCAACACCTCAGTGGTGAGGAACGGTTCGATGAAATCAATCTTAGGCGGGGCAGCGCTAACGCGACCCATGCCAGCCAGCAGCAGGGTGATTCCGAATAGTTTGGCAGACTGCTTGAACACAACTTGCGATTCCCCGTTGTTAAGGCTTTCAAATAAAGTGGCGCAAAGCCGGACTGACTTTGCGCCACTTTTTATCCAACAACAAATCGACTCAGCAAACAACACCCGTTACTTACGAACAGCTTTCCGGCTGCGGACTGCGATTGCCGCCGCACCGAGGCCGAGCAACGCCAGTGAGGACGGTTCAGGCACAGCATTCAGGAAGCCGCGGATTTCGCCGCCCCCGAAAGCAGATGAGTGGATGTTCCAGTAAATCCGTCCCTGATTCATAGCGTTAAAAAAGGCGGCTTCCGCAGCAGGTATATTGCCGGCGTGCGTGGTGTTCAGGTAGGTATTGCCGTAAACGGACGCCAGGGACAAATCCAAAGTTTGAATGTAACTCCCGCTTGTTCCTCCGGTGGGGAAAGAGGGCAAGCTCGGATTGCCGACCGCGACACCGCTTGTTCCAACGCCCGGAGAAGCGGTTGGTCCGTGAAAATGGGTCACCGTGACATTCCCACTCAATCCGCTAAAGTTAGCCGACATTTGCAAAGAATGAGTGACATCATTGTAGATAACGGTCCCAGTGCCTGAGCCAGTTGCACCCACAGCTTCAGGTGCAAATGTCAGGCCGTACTGGAAAAGCGACGCCTCTGCCGAAATCAAGCTGCCCGCAGCCAAGAAGGTAAGAAGTATTTTTTCCATGATTTTGATCTTTGTTAACTGGTTTAACCGTGTTCTGAATGTTTCAAATACCAGACGTTTCTGACCATCACGCCTAGTTACTCGTCATATGTGACGTTGGAACGCGCAGTTGGTTCCCAGTATTTTTAAAAATATCTCCCGGAAGCTTGGACACTGGAACTTTTCCAGTGCTCACCCCTCTCACCCCGGACGTTATGCCAAGCCTCCACAAGTCATTCATTCGTGTCGTTTGCTCTATCCTGTGCGCGGTTTCCATCCCGGATATGCGGGCGCAGACCACCAACAGTCTGACGGCGGGCAATGCAATTGATTACACGATCAATGGAGCCGGCGATCCAGGATTCACATTGCAACGGGGTGTGACTTACGTGTTTCAACTCAGCAACCTTGCGATTCATCCGTTCTGGATCAAATCTGTCCTGGGTGGAAATTTTTCGGGAGGCACGGGGGCATTCAATACCGGCGTAATCAACAATGGCGCGAGTTCCGGCAGCGTGATTTTTACCGTGTCCGCTGGTGCGCCCAACCCGCTCGTTTACCAGTGCGGCAATCATGCGGGAATGAGCGGCGTGTTGACCATCGTTACTCCAGCGTCGCCACCTGTCGTCCGCATCGTCCACATCAACGTGGCGGATATCATCACGCTCAAATCCACAGGCACGAACGGGAACGGCTGGAGCGTCATCCCGGAATTCAACTGCGGCCTTGACACGACCAACTGGAGCGCCATCAATCCCTTTACCAACGCCTTCAACAGCGGCACGAACACTACGACCTTCCCCCGACTCGAAGCCGTCTGTGGCTCGACAAATGTCCTCATCCTCATCCGCAATCAGTTGAACTAATTTTTTCTTCGACCTCGGATCGCGCTCAACAAAACGAGGACGAAATCGAAGCACAGTCACCCGCGCAAAACTTGGAACTTGGAACTCATCCTCGCGAACTCTAGTTTTGCCGCGTGTTTCGTCCGTGCATTGATCTCCGGGATGGCAAGGTTGTCCAGATCGTCGGCGGCACGCTGGGTGACAACCCCGCTGCCGTGCGCACCAACTTTGTCTCCGAACGCCCCGCAGCGTGGTTCGCAGAACTCTACAAACGCGACCGTCTGACCGGTGGTCACGTCATCATGCTCGGTGCCGGAAATGAAACTCCGGCGCGGGAAGCATTGGCGGCATATCCCGGCGGACTGCAAATCGGCGGCGGCGTAAATGCTTCCAATGCGCGTGCGTGGCTGGATGTGGGCGCGTCTCATGTCATCGTCACGAGCTGGGTCTTTCGCGAAGGCCATGTGGATGCACAGCGGCTTGCCGAACTCGTCAACCTGGTGGGACGTGAGCGACTCGTGCTGGACTTGAGCTGCCGCAAGCGCGATGGAAATTATTTCGTGGTGACAGATCGCTGGCAGAAGTTCACCGACGTAATGCTCTCTTCTGCGACGTTGAAAAAGTTTTCCGAGTCGTGTGCGGAATTCTTGATCCATGCCGTGGATGTCGAAGGATTGTGTCGTGGCATTGATGGCGAGCTGGTGGAGAAGCTGACTGCGTGGTCGCCAATTCCTGCGACTTATGCGGGCGGCGCGAATTCCCTCGCTGATCTTGAAACGGTTCAGCGGCTGAGTCTGGGCAGGTTAGGACTGACCATCGGTTCTGCGCTGGACATTTTTGGCGGCAAAGGCGTGCGCTACGAAGACGCTGTGAAATTTAATCGCGCTGCGGGCTAACCTGGCCAAAAACTTTCAACCACGGATGAACGGGCAAGTGCCATCCGATTTCGCGCTGTGATTGCTTCTGCGGGCACAGTCGGGCTCCGGAGGATTTATAGTTCATGACCTCTGTCCCTCGTCACCTTGAAGTGTTTCCCACACAAGCCTCACCCAGCTTTTGACCATCCTCTCCCATTACATCGCCGCGACCCATTTGACAGGTTGCTAAATGCACAAGCCCTCGCAGATGACCTGACTATTTTTACGCGCGACGTTTAAATTCTCCAGACACGCCGGAAAGATATTGTGGTGAATCGCAGTCAATTTGTCAGAATGTCTTCCATCAAAGTATGAACCTAAACATCCGCTTGTCCAAAGCCGTCGCCGCGCCAGTCATGTTCAGCTTGCTGCTCATCACCGGCTGCACCTCACTCTACAACGCCACGATGGAGGGCGTCTTCGGTTACGAGAAGCGGGAGTTGTTCAAGAAATCCGTCACCGCGCTCCAGAGCGAACAGAAGGATGCGCAGAAGGAATTCAAGGACGCGCTCACGCGGCTCAAGGAACTCTACGGCTTCCACGGCGGCGAACTGGAATCCGTTTATGAGAAGGTGAAGAGTTCCTACGAGCGGTGCGACGGCGAGGCGAAGGCCGTCCACACTCGCATTGAAAACATGGAAGACTTGGCCAAGTCCATGTTCAGCGAATGGGAAAAGGAGATTCAGCAATACACGAATCCGAACCTCGCGGCCACCAGTCGCGATCAGTTGCGCCTCACGAAGGATCGTTATGCTCAACTCTCCCGGACTGTTCGTGAAGCCGAGTCCGCCATGCAACCCGTGCTGGGCCAGCTCAAGGACAACGTGCTCTTCCTGAAACACAACTTGAACGCCTCTGCCATCGGATCATTGCAAGGAGAGGCATCAGGCATTCAAAAGCAGATCGAACAACTTCTCACACAGATGAACACGGCCATCGCCGCGTCAGACAGCTTCATCAAGACGCTGCCCAAGTGAGTTGATCGCGGAGTGTGCCGTCCTCGGCCACAGCAATTCTCTCCAAAGAAAATTCTCTCGCAGTTTCCCAACTGCTGTGTCAGCGGAGGTCGCTGCGTCCGGGGACGGACGCACTCCTTCACACCGCGACTTCATCCGGCAGATTCTTCTGGATGATCTCGATCACGCCTTTCACGTTCAGCGGCTTGGCGATGTAGGGAAATCCACCAATGACGCCGTCGCGCGCGTCCACCTCGTGTTGCTTCACCGCTGCGGTTAGGAAGACGATAGGAAGCGTTTTGAACGCGCGGGTGTTTCGCAATTTGCCCGCGACTTCGCCGCCGCTCATGCCGGGCATCATCACGTCCAGCATCAAGATGTCGGGCTTGAATTCAATCGCGGCACTCAACACTTTCTCCGCGTCGTTCTCGGCGCGCACGGTGTAGTGACCAGTCTTTTCGAGATTCAACCGCAGCAACTGCGTGATGCCGGGTTCGTCGTCAACGATGAGTATGCGTTTCTTGTTCATGGTTTTTTGTTTGTTCAGGTGCAGAATGAAAGCGTCAGCTTGTTGCCATCGCGCTGCTGATGCCGCTCCAGTTTCCCACCGTAAAGTTCAATGATCTTCCGCGACACCAGCAATCCAAACTCGCCTCCCGCGCCCCCGGAATCTTTTCCGCCCGCCGAATTTCCGCCGCGCGATTCCACCTCGGCAACGATCATCTTCTTCGGGTCCGGATCGGTTTCGCCGTGCGCAAAACGGGCGCGCTCTTTGGCGGTCGGTTCTCGTAAAAAAGTTTTCACTATCATCTCCGCGCCGTAGCTGGACGCGCGGATTTCCGTGGCAAGCAGGTTGATCAGCACATGCTTCATGGAACGTTTGTCCAATCGCAGCGTCGGCAGATCGTCCGCCAGCTCCGCACGCACCTGGATGGCCTGCACCGAGAGTTCTGTCTCGACGGCATTGAGCGATTGACGGAACAGTTCCGAGAGATTCTGTTCCGTAACCGCGCCTTTGCGGTGTGATGAAAACTCCACCAAGCCGCGCACTATGGCGTCGGCGCGTTGCACGGCGTCACCCATCTGCTTGAGTAGATCGGCGGCGTTCTCATCGTTCGTCACTACGTAGTCGCGCAGATAATCAATGCCCAGGACGACGGTCTGCAACGGATTCTTCACCTCATGCGCCACGCCTGCGGCGAAGGTACTGATGGCTTCGAGCTTCTCGGATTGAACCAGCTTCTTCTGCGTGGTCTTGAGTTGATCATGCGAGTGGCGCAGTTCGGAAAGCGCACGGCGCAATTCCGCCTCGGCATGGATGCGCTCGGTGACATCGCGCGAAACGACCACGACTTTTTCCGTCGCTCCGGAGTCGCTGCGGATGACGTTGCTCTGGGATTCGACGTGCCGCACCGAGCCGTCCTTGCGGATGAAACGATAACCCGCGCGCCTCCCCTGCCCTGACGCGATCACCTCGCTGAACACGCTCCGGACTGAATCGCGATCATCAGGATGGATGTCCTCGAAGGCGTTTGTGCCCGCGAGTTTTTCGTCTCGCCCCAGCACGATGCTGTACGAAGGGCTGTTGTAGATACGTTTACCATCCGCGCCCACCACGGCGATGAGATCAGTGACGTTCTCCGAAATGAGTCTGAAAAATTCTTCGCGCTCGCGCAGTTTGCGCTCAATGCTTTTACGTTCGACCGCGTAACGGATCGCACGACAAAGCAACCGCCCGCCGAACTGGTGCTTCATCAGATAATCCTGCGCGCCAGCTCGCACCGTCTCCAACGCCACGTCTTCATCGCTCAACCCAGACAACACGATCACCGCCAGATCAGGCTTGGCGCGTTGCACGGCGCGATATGTCTCAACTCCCTGCGCGTCCGGCAGAGTGAGGTCCAGCAGCATCACATCGAACAGCACGGTGCTGAGTTTTGCCTGAGCTTCGGCAAGAGTTCCAGCGACGGACACCGTGAATCTCCCGCCACCTTCCTGCGCAACGATTTCACGCAACACCTCTGCGAATACACTCTCGTCTTCAACGATCAGGATGTTCGTGAGGCGTTCGTTCATGCGACCAGAACGGATGCGGACACGCTGGGAGTTAGCTCAGGTGTCATGGTTTCATGGACGATTTCCAGCAGCTTTCGCATGTCATATGGCTTGTGAAGAAATCGGACTGCGCCTTCACGCGTGTCTTGTTGCGACTCCACATCGAGATCGTAGCCACTCGTGTAAATCACGTTCAACGACGGCTTGGATGTTTTCAAACGCTTCGCCAGTTCGCGTCCCGTAACGCCGTCCGGCATCACCATATCCGTGAGCAGCAGTTTCACCTGCGGCTTGTGTTGTTCCCAGACAGCGAGCGCCTGCACGCCGGTATCCGCTTCGATGACGTTGTAGCACGCGCGCTCCAAAACATTTTTCACCATGCGCCGTATCGCTGCTTCATCGTCCACGAGCAAGATTGTTTCACTCACCCACGCAGCCTCGGCCATCTGCGCATTGACGGCGGAAGCCACAGGCAGATAGATGCGGATTGTCGTTCCACAACCATGCTGGCTCGTGGCTTCGATCCAACCATGACGCCGCTTGATCATGCCGCTGATCAATGCCAGCCCCAGTGCCGAGCCGCCCTGCGCGCCGGATGAAACCGTCATCTGCTGAAACATCTGCTTCAACCCTTCAGCATTCGCGCCGAGGCCATCATCGCTCACGGTGAGTCGCACAAAATCCCCCCGCCGCGCGCCGGGTTGCACGCGGGCATGGATATCGTCCACCTCGATGATCTCTGTTTGTAGAGTCACCGTCCCGCCACCGGGCATCAACTTGCGCGCGTTCTCGGCGAGACAGTTCAAGACCTGACCCACCATGCTTTCGTCCAGATGCGCCTTCACGGGCTTGGAAAAGAATTCCGTCTTCAACGCGATGGAATCGCCCAACACGCGACGGATCATCTTTTCTTGGGCGAAGATGACGTTGTTCAAATCAATTTCTTTGCAGTTCATTTTCTCTTTGTGGAGTTCCGGCGAACATCCTGCCGCGCGACAACTGTTTAAAAACCATGAGTCGCTGCCTCCCCACATCTGAATCGACAGAATGGCGCGCGGGCTTTAACCGCACTCATCTGATCTGCCAGCCCAACGGAAACGGTGAAACACCTGACCCAATCAACCCGGCAATATTTTCCCACTCGCTCCCCGCATCGGCACTTTTTTCCCATCGCGCAAAACAAATCCCTCAAGCTTCGAGCAATTCAGTCGATAAATCCTTGCGGCATTGGCGTTGCTATGTGACGGCCAGTGACAGGGTCATCTATGATTATTCTCAAAAGTCTCAAAGGCGCGAAAGTGCTCTTGGTGTTATCTGCATTGGCAGTTTTTGGTTCAACCCCCGCCAGCGCATCACCCCTCAATCCGGGTTCAACCATCACACTCCGTTCCGCATCAGAACCAGACGACGGCCATCTGCTGGCGCAAACCAACTTCACTTTTACCTCTGCATCTTTCACCGGCACGCTCACGAGCAAAGTTTGGGAGAACGATGAATCGAATCCGTGGGGAGGACTCACCTTCACCTACAAGCTGGCAAATAACAACACCGACTGCCGCGAATCGCTCGGTCTGTTCGCGCTGCGCGGTTTTGAAGATTTATTGACTGACATTAATTATTCCGGAAGCGGAATCGCCCCGCGCACAGTGAGACGATCCACCGATGGCAACCAGATCACCTTCGGATTCTTCAACCGCCACGGCGATGAAACTTTGTTCCCCGGTGACACCAGCGCGTGGCTTGTCATTCAGACCGGATGCACCGATTGGGGATTGAATCAACTCGTGGGATTAGATTCGCTGGAAGTCATCGCGCCTGCCTTTACTCCTGTGGCTGTACCTGAACCCACTGCGACTGCACTCGTCATCGCAAGCAGCCTCGTCTTCTTCGCAACAAACCTAAGACGCGCGCGCCCTTAGGGTTGGGCGAAGTGAATCCCGTGTTTAGCAGCAAGGCCTATGATGCTAGCCATGTCGGGCGCACCGGGCTTTGCAAATTCGTCCGCGCACTTGCCAAAGAATTTTTCAAATCCTGCTGGCGACACCGTGACCATCAACTTGAGCGGAGTATCGCCCACGTTCTTGAACGTGTGAATTGATCCCTTGGGCAGAAATGCCGCCGTGCCAGGTAAAACCTCCGTCCACTCTCCATTCGCCAAAAAACTTGCGCGACCTTCCAACACGTAAAACAACTCGTCCTCGTTTTCGTGCGAGTGCGGTGGTGGCCCTCCGCCGGGCGGCGCGACATCCAACAACATCGCATATTTCCCACCCGTTTGGTCGCCACTGAGAAGCACGGTGATCTCGTCGCCGAACGCGCGAAGAACTCGACCTTGTCCGGCCAAAGTGAGCGCAGGTTCAAGTTCAGGTTGCAGATTCATATCGAAAGATCAATTCACCAGCCGATACCAGTTGTCGCGCTGATGCGGTTCGTAGCCGAGGTCTTTTATGAGGCGATGCATGTCCGGCACGGTCATACAGAACGTCGTGCCCGCCTGCGAAACCACGTTCTCCTCGATCATGATGCTGCCGAGATCGTTCGCGCCGAACTTGAGCGCCACCTGCCCGATCTCCAACCCCTGCGTGACCCACGAGCTTTGGATGTTCTCGAAGTTGTCGAGGTAGATACGGCTCAATGCTTGTGTGCGCAGATACTCGTGTGCTCCGACCGTCGGAGCTTTGAGTTTGGTGTGCTCAGCTTGGAACGTCCATGCGATGAACGCAGTGAAATGGCCTTTGGCATAACTTAACGACTTGTCCTGCTGCGCGCGCAGACGATCCAGATGTTCGATACGATCATCAATCGTCTCCACATGCCCAAACATCATCGTCGCGCTGGAATAAAGTCCGAGACGATGCGCCACGTCCATGACTTCCAGCCAGTCGCTGCTCATCGCTTTGAGCGGGGAAATCTTTTGCCGTACGCGGTCTACGAGAATTTCGCCGCCGCCACCAGGAATTGAACCCAGCCCCGCCTCTTTGAAATCACCGATGATCTTTTCCAAAGGCTCGTTGAAGACCTCGCGGAAATGGATGAACTCGCTAGGGCTAAATCCGTGGATGTTGAACGTAGGGAATTTATTTTTGACGTGCGACAGCAGATCGAGATACCACTGCTTCGTGAGTTTTGGATGATGCCCGCCCTGCATCAACATCTGATTGCCACCCAGCGCGATGGTTTCCTCGATCTTCGCATCAATCTCCGGCAGCGAGATCACATACGAGTCGTCATCCTTCTCGGTGCGATAGAACGCGCAGAACTTGCAATAGACGTTGCAGACGTTCGTGTAGTTGACGTTGCGATCCACGTTGTAGGTGACGATCCCATTACCACGCCCGGCGTAAGCCTTGGCCTTGGCAAGCTGCCGGCGATGATCCGCGAG
>CAMCWI010000034.1 GCA_945882065.1 Akkermansia muciniphila | reverse complement strand
CATCAAAACGATCTCACGTTCGCGATGCTCTACCAGTATCACGAGAATTTCATCCTGCCGCTCTCGCACGACGAAGTCGTTCACGGCAAAGGCTCGCTGCTGCAACGGATGCCGGGCGATGACTGGCGACGCTTCGCAAACTTGCGCGTCCTGCTCGGTTATCAATGGATGTTCCCCGGCAAAAAACTTCTCTTTATGGGCGGCGAGATCGGCCAGAGCAGCGAGTGGAACGCGAACGGCGAAGTGGATTGGAAGCTTCTCGAAGCCGGCCCGTATCACAAGGGCGTGCAGCAGCTCGTCGCGGATTTGAACAAACTTTATCTCGCTGAACCGGGTTTGTGGCAGGCGGATTTTGACAACGAAGGCTTCGAGTGGATTGATGCTTCCGACAATCACAACAGCATCATGTCTTACATCCGGCGCGAGCCGGACCGCGTGAGTGAAATCGTCGTCATCTTGAATCTGACGCCTGTGCCGCGACCAAAATATCGTATCGGCCTGCCGCGTCCCGGTAGATGGTTCGAGGTGTTGAACACAGACGCCGCGATCTACGGCGGCAGCAACACAGGAAACTTCGGCAGCGTGATGGCGGACGATCAGGACATGCACAACCAATCCTATTCGGCTGAGTTCACACTGCCGCCGATGAGCATCATCGCCTTCAAGCCGGAGCAACCTTATGTGCCGGAGGTGAAGGAGATTGTCGCAGTGGCAGCTCCAACAAAGGAGAGGGCCAAGACGCAGAAGGCAGTTGAGCCAACGCCGACCGTGAAGCCAGCGAATTGAACCAGAGAGATGGTAGGGCGCGTCACTCTGTGCGCGCCGAACCGTGACAATCAGACGACGGCGCGCACGGAGTGACGCGCCCTACCATTCAGATTGATTTGAGAAACCAGAAGCCAGATTGCGGATCAAAATTATGACCGAAGTCTTTCATGCGCTCGGACTGCACCTACACCAGCCGCTCGGCAATCTGGTGTCGCTCCACAATTCCAGCGAGCCGTGGGAAGCCAAGCAGATCCTTTGGTGCTACGACCGCATCACGCGGATGCTCGATCAGTATTGGGACGTGGCTCGCTTGCACCTGAGTTTCTCCGGCACGTTGCTCAAACAACTCGAAGACCCCGGCGTGCGCGAAACTTTTGCCGAGGTCGTTGATATCCCCGACTTCATGCACCGCTTCCGCTGCGCGAACATCGAATACGTCGGCAGCGGTTTGTTTCATCCGGTGTATCCGCTCACGCCTGCCGCCGATTGGGATGCGCAGACGGATTGGTGGAAAGGCCTCGGTCGCTCGCAACTGGGCCGCGATCACTTCAACGGTTTCTGGCCGCCGGAGATGGGTTTCTGCATGGAGATGATTCCGATGCTCGCGCGGCACGGTTTCAAATACGTGCTCGTGGATTCCATCTATATCAAACCCAAGCGCGAGATGCGCTGGGAGGAAACCCGCTATCGTCCGTATCTCGCCCGGTTCGGGGGCGCGGAAATCATCGTCGTGCCGCGCGATCGCGATCTTTCCAACGCGCAACTCTCCGGCCTCGACCCCGGCTGGTTTCAGAACGAAATCCATGAGCGTACGAAGCACTGCGATTTCCCCGCGCTCGTGACCACGTGGACCGACGGCGAAAACGGCGGCTGGTTTCGCACCTCGCAGGTCGAGTCTGGCTTCTGGGGCTTTTTCTACAAACCGATTCTCGATCGGTATCGCGCCGGAACGCTGGGGTTCACGCCCATTCACATCAGCGAATATCTGCGCCGCTTCCCGCCGACGGAGGAGGTGGAAGTGCATCGCGGCGCGTGGAACAACGAGCATCATTGGGGCGGCGACTTCACGCAATGGACCGGCTCGCTCCTGCAAAAGAAGGGCTGGGACGAACTCAAGAAAGCCAGTGATTACTACTGGCAGGTGAAGAAGAAATTCGACGCGCAAGCCGACAAGCTGGCGAACGCCGACGAAATCCGCCGGCTCATCGTGCAAGCCTACGATCATCTGCTGACGGCGGAGACGAGCTGCAATTTTTACTGGGGCAGCCGCTGGGTGCATCGCTCCTTCGATGGCATGGAGCAGACGTATCATTTGCTCGACACCGCTGTGAAAAAGATGCAAACCACGAATTGACACCAATGCACACGAATGGACATGGAAGCGTCGTTGTTCGGATCCGCGTCTTGGACTGCGGCAGGAAGCGAAGCGCCACGCCGCTTTGGGAGGGCGCGTGCCAGTTCAAAAGCGGTGTCGCCGCTGCGCTCTGCCACCGCAGTCCAAAATTCTTCGGCACTGAAACGATTCGTGTCCATTCGTGTCCATTCGTGGTTTCCCAACCCTGACCATGTACATCATCCAAATCGCATCCGAATGCGCACCGGTCGCCAAAGTGGGCGGGCTGGGCGATGTCGTCTTCGGCCTCGCCCGCGAACTGGAAATTCGCGGCAACTCCGTCGAGATCATCCTCCCGAAATACGATTGCCTACGCTACGACCAGATTTACGGGCTGCAAGTCGCGTATCAGGATTTGTGGGTTCCGTGGTATGGCGGCGCGATCCATTGCACCGTGTTTTTCGGGTTTGTCCACGGGCGCAAGTGCTACTTCATTGAGCCGCACCACCAGCACAATTTTTTCAACCGCCGCGCATTCTACGGTCAGGTGGACGACGACCAACGCTTCGCTTTCTTCAGCCGCGCCGCGCTGGAGTTCATGCTCAAGAGCGGGAAGAATCCTGACATCATTCACTGTCACGACTGGCAAACCGCGCTCGTGCCGGTGTTGCTCTACGAGATTTATCAGCACCTCGGCATGACGCATCCGCGCGTCTGCTTCACGTTGCACAACATGCAGCATCAAGGCGTGACGCGGGAACACATCCTGCGCGCCACCGGCTTAAACCGCCACGCCTACTTCTTCCATCAAGACCGCTTGCAGGACAATTTCAATCACAGCGCGATCAACCTGATGAAGGGCGGCATCGTCTATTCCAACTTCATCACCACGGTTTCGCCGCAGTATCGCGGGGAGATTCTACATTCCTCGCAAAGCTACGGTCTGGGCCACACGTTGCAGGTGCATCAAGGTAAACTCGGTGGGATTTTGAACGGAGTGGATTACGAGGTGTGGAATCCCGAGACGGACAATCACATCCCGTGCAAATACAGCATCAACACGCTCGACGACAAGTTCGCGAACAAAGCCGCGCTGCGAAATCGTTTCTGGCTGCGCGATGTCTTGCGCCCCATCGTTTGCTACGTCGGACGGCTTGATCACCAGAAAGGTTTGCCGCTGGTGACGCATGCCATCCACTACTGTTTGCACAACGGCTGCCAATTCGTGCTGCTCGGCACCGCGGCGGACGCGCGGATCACGCATCAGTTCCACGACCTCAAGCGGCATTACAACGACAATCCCGATTGCCACATCGAGATCGGCTTCAATGAAGACTTGTCGCGCCTCATTTACGCCGGTTCGGAAATGATCATCGTGCCGAGCCTGTTCGAGCCGTGCGGCCTGACGCAGATGATTGGTTTGAAATATGGCACAGTGCCGGTCGTGCGCGCCACCGGCGGTCTGGCCGACACGGTGTTTGATGCGGACTTCGGGCCGAAACATTTTAGCGAGCGCAACGGTTATACGTTCAATGATTTCAACAACGCGGGCATCGAGTCTGCGCTGCATCGCGCGATTGGACTTTGGTATTCGTTCCCGAACCACTTTCGCGAGATCGCCGAGAACGGTATGCGCTGCGATTACTCATGGAATCATCCAGGTCAGGATTACCTGAATGTGTATGAGTTGATCCGGGATAAGTGAAGGCGGAAGGGGTAGGGCGCGTCACTCCGTGCGCGCCGGTTTGTGCCTGACAGATGGCGGCGCGCACGGAGTGACGCGCCTTACCATCCAAGAAAACATTTTGAGGTTTGTGCTAAGCCCCTGCCGCAGCTTCCGGTGGCTTGGGGGCACCTTCCTGCGGTGGCGCTAGAATCACCGGCACGGGATAACGAATCTTCATCACGTCATCCACGAGGACTTCCACGTAATAAGTTCCGGGCGTCTTGAATTCCACCTGTCCGAACAGCGTGACGTTGGTGGCGTGATACGCAGCGTCTTGCAACGCGAACTTCACTTCACCCTTACGCAGCACGGTGGTTTGATCCGGCGCGATGAGCTTCACACTCTCGGTGAATTTCCCGATGCCTGCTGTCCAGCGGTTGAAGATGCTCAGCTTGTAGGCCGTCACCGGCAACTGCGGCACGCGGATGAAATTAATCACGCCGATGATCATGAAGTTGCCGTTGGCTTCCTGGCGGATTTCTTCGCACAGGAGCGAGCATTGCAGGTCGGGGAGGATTCGTGTGGGGGTCATAATCTTGGGTTGGTTGGAAATTTATTTCGTCGTCGCTTCCGCTGCACGCACGGTGTTCTGCATCAGCATCGCGATCGTCATCGGGCCGACGCCGCCGGGATTCGGTGTGATTTTTCCGGCGATGGGTTGAACTTCCGCAAACGCTACATCGCCCACGAGCTTCGTGCCCGTCTTGGTTGCCGAATCGGGAACACGGTTCACGCCCACGTCCACGATGACTGCGCCGGGCTTCACCATGTCCGCTTTCAAAAATTCTGGAACGCCCATCGCAGCGACGATGATGTCCGCGCGGAGACAATGCGCTTTGATGTCGCGCGTGGCGGAGTGGCAGATCGTGACGGTGGCATTGGCGGCGCGACCTTTCTGGCAAAGCATCGCAGCCATCGGTTTGCCGACGATGTTGCCGCGTCCGAGAACAACGACTTCCGCGCCGTCCGTCTTCACGCCGGAACGAACGAGTAATTCAACAACGCCAGCGGGAGTGCAGGGTTTAAAGCCTGTGTCATCGCCGAGCATCAATTTGCCCACGTTGACAGGATGAAATCCATCCACGTCCTTCGTCGGCAGCACGGTGGCATAGACGATTTCCTGGCGGATGTGTTTGGGCAGGGGAGCTTGGACAAGGATTCCGTGAACGTGCGAATCGGCATTGAGCTTCGCCAACAACGTCAGCAACTCGGCTTCGGAAGTTTTCTCTGCGAGAACGTGCGTCTCGGACGCGATGCCGAGTTCGGCGCAAGCCTTCTCTTTGCGTCCGACATAAACTTTGGACGCTGGATCTTCGCCGACGCGCACGAACGCGAGGCCCGGCTGGATGCCGCGCGATTTGAGTGCGGCGATGCGTTGCGTGAGTTCGGCCTGTATCTGGGCCGCGATGAGCCGACCGTCAATGAGGTTGACCGCCGACATCATTCGGTGACGACGTAAATCTTTTGAATCGTGAGAACGGGCGTGTTGATCCAGCGTTCATCAAGACCTTCCTGACCGCTCACAATGATGTGGCGACCATAGTAGCGGCTGATGTCGAGCACGACCGTGGGGGAATAAAGATAGTTGATGAGCTTGTTGTTCTCTTTGGCGTAGAGCGCGTATTCAGTCGGAGCTTGGATGCTCACGCTGCGGCGGACGATGCCTTCATGCGACACGGTGCGGGGCACGAGGACTTCCTCGATGACTGCGGGAGGTGCGGCGGCGTTGGGATTCACTGCGACTACAGGAGTGGGTTCAGCAGATGCATTTGTGTTTCCGATGTCGGTCGTATTTGAAGCAATGATCGGTTCGTCAGTCACAGGTGACGTGGTCGGCTCAGGCGGCTGAATGGTGACGATTGGCGACACAGCTTCCGGGCCGCCGGGTGCTTGTTGGATGAACATTGCCGCCACAAACGCGAATGCGCTCGCAGGTGCTTCGATTTCTGTCCAACTGCCCTTCGTGGAAATTTCTTTCACAGCCGCGCCTTGTTCGAGCGTGCCGACGATGCTGTAGTTTTCGCCAGCACCGGAGCGGACGTTGAGCTTCTTCGGCTTCACGGTTTTTTCTGCGGTGACGTAGGAACTATGCACCCACACATGCGCGCTCGCAGGGAAGGCGATCTTCGCCCAGTTGGACGGCTCGCCCGCTTTAGGCTTGGAGAGAATGACCTGTTCGATCACGGTGACGCTGTCGCCGTTCTGCAACTTGGTGACGACTTCGCCCTTGAAACTGGCTTTGCCGCGCACGTTCACGTTCTTGCCCGCGATGGTTGCCGCGCCGGGCGACAACACAACGGGTTTCTCGGCGATCGTCGCGGCGGAAGCTTTCGCTTTTTTGGCGGGCTTTTCAGCAGGCGCGGTCTTGGCCGCGTCCAGTTGTCCATCGGCGCGGGCGACGAGCACCACGGCCAACATCATCATACCAAAAATCATCAATGCGTTCTTTTTCATAGCTCAGGAAGTAAAGTTTTTATCTCTGTCGGTGTCAATGTCCGCCACTTGCCGGGTTTCAGTTCAGCCAGTTTCACTTTGCCGATCTGCGTCCGCACCAAACGACGAACCAGAAAGCCCTGTGATTCAAACAACCGCCGCACCTCGCGATTTTTCCCCTCGGCGAGTTCCAATTCCACCACGCTCTCGGACTTGTTAGCCGTCAACAACCACGCGCGTTCAGCCTTGAGCTTCTCGCCGTCGTGGAAAATCCCGTTCGTAAAACGATCCAACACGTCGCCATCCACTTTGCCCTCGACCGTCACCACGTAGCGCTTGCGGACTCCGTAACGCGGATGCGTTAATTTCAGCGCGAAGTCTCCATCATTGGTCAGGAAAAGCAATCCTTCGCTCGCGAAGTCCAGTCGCCCGACCGAATTCACGATCTGCCATTCCTTCGGCAACAGTTCATACACTGTCATTCGATCGTGCTCGTCCACTTTGGAGCAGACGCAGCCCCTAGGCTTGTGCAGGACGATGTAATGCTTCTTGTGAGCTTTGACGAGTTTACCATCCACCGTCACCTCGTCGCGCGCGGGATCAACTTTTGAGCCCAGCACGCGCACCACGGAGTCGTTCACCTTGACGCGACCTTCGAGGATGATCTGCTCCGCCGCGCGGCGCGAGGCCACGCCAGCATCGGCGAGGAATTTTTGGAGTCGTATCACGGCAAAGCCAGCACACGAGAAAGCAGCACTACGACTGGCGAACAGTTGAACCGCTCAAAGCCAATCGTAAATCGCCAAGCGTGAATCCCTCAGGCGTCAGGCTTGGTTTTGCGGAGGCCAGTGATGCGGTCGCCGTCTTTCCATTGACCCCGTTTCTTGAGGACTTCGATGCGCTCAAAGCGTTTCATGACATTGCGCTTTCCACCGAGGGTGGAAGTGGCGCGGAGGCTGCGGTGCTGTGACATAAATTTGTATCGGTTAAAGTTTCATCCGCTTCGGCAAAAAGCGGACGCAGGTTATACCAGCCCCCAAGCCGGCTGCCAATGGCTAATTTGGGTTCATTCAGGCATCGCACGGCCTGCTTGAAAAACAGCGTGACAAAAGTTCGTGCGGGCGGATAGGATTTGAGTGTCTTACGTGGCGTGTTCGTCTATCGGCTAGGACATGGCCTTCTCAAGGCTGAAAGACGGGTTCGATTCCCGTACGCGCTACCAAAACAAGAACTGATCCGGCTGGAAGGGTGGCTGAGTGGTTGAAGGCACCTGACTCGAAATCAGACGTAGTCGCAAGGCTACCGGGGGTTCAAATCCCTCCCCTTCCGCCAACTTGATCAAACCGCTTCTTCCGCATCCAAGGCCGACTTCCAAAACTATTTCCTGTCAGTGCTGCGGTTGATCATTTCTCATCGGAACAAAAAAGAGCCAGTGACCGAAGTCCCCGGCTTTGGTTCTGTAACAACAAACAACAAACTCAGTTCGACCGCACGCGGAAGAATTCTGCCGTGGCCGTGGTCCTCGGTTTAACGGTCAAGAATTCAGTCTGGTTCGGGACGGATGTCCACGGGCCGAGAACCGATGGTGCGGATTCTAGGAGGCCGCCGGTCGGGCCGGTCCATTGGATCGTCACCGAATTGCCGCTGAGTTGGAGCGGGAGCAGCGTCCACGGGCCGGCTGCGGATGGCGAGAAGACGGTGATGGCTTCGATGCCGTTCTTAAAACAATCCACCGTGCCGATGGTGACGGTCTTCGTGGTCGTCACGCCTGCTTTGACGGTGACCTTGAATGAACAGGTGTCGACGTTGCCGCAGGCGTCCGTTGCAGTGGAGTAGACCGTAGTGGTGCCGACGGGGAAGGAGCTGCCGGAGGCCGGATAGTTGGAGGCAACGAGACCTGATTAGCAGTTGTCCGTGACCTCGACCTTGAAGTTCACGACGACAGAGTTGCTGCAAGTGGTGAACGTCATGTCGTTCGGGCAGCAGAGCGACGGGGAGATGGTGTCGGCGACGATGACGAGTTGCGTGCAAGTAGTAGAGTTTCCGCAGCTATCCACGGCTCGCCAGATGCCGCGATATACGGTGGAACATGGCGGGTTGAACTCAAACGGGTTGGATGCGATGAGGCTGACTGTGGAGTTTGTACCGCAATTGTCGTAGGCCGTCGGCATGTCGAACTGCCAAGCTTGGTTGCACTGGACTGTCTTATTGGAAACACAGTTGATAGTCGGTGGCATGGTATCGATGATCGAAACAGTTTGGCTGCAGAAATTGCTGAAGCCGCACGGATTCGATACAAGCCACAGCCGCGTGATGTCTTTCGTGCAGATGCATTGGTGACAGTGTTCAAGACAGTTGTCGTGGTGTTGCAACTGCCGTTCACGACCGTGGGAGGATCGAACGACCAAGCCGATCCACACTGGACAGTCTTGTTCGTGGCACAATTGAGCAACGGAACGGGATTCGTCACCGCAACGGTCTGGATGCAATAGTTCGTGTTGCCGCACGCATCGGTGATGACCCAATTGCGGGTGATCTCGGAATAGGGGCAAGGGCCACTCGGGGTCGTGGTGTAGCTGACCAAGTAGTTGCTGCCGCCACCTGCTTCGGTGATGACTGGCGCGTCAAAGTTCCAAGCCGTGTTGCAAGCTACAGTTTTGTTGGTGGAGAAAACGACGGTGACTGTGTTCGTGCAGGGAAGGTTCACGCAGCATTGCATGAGCGAGACGTTGTCAATGTGCGCCCCAGCGGGGACGGTTCCAGACGTTCCCGTGAACCGGATGGTCAACGTGGTGGAGACGGGGACGAATTCGATGCAGTATTGCTGCCGGGAATTAGTGTTTGTGTAGGATGGCGGATTCAGTGTTGCCGAAGTAACGCCACTGCCCCGCACTTCCACTTGGAAATCGTTTGGAGTGTGTCTGGCACGGCCCGCATACCAGAAGCAGAACTTGGCAGTGCAGTTCGTACTGACGTTGGTGATCACTTTAGAAACAATGACATTGTAGGTAGCGGAATTGATTTCAAGGTGTTGGTAGCTCATCTTGAGCCGCCATGCCAAAAAACTTCCGCTCCACAGCTCAAGAGTCGTGAGGGTGTTTCCGGCGGTCGTGGCAGTCCAGCCTGGAGTGGATGGCGACTGGTTCACCGTGTCCGCTCCAATGCAGGGAAGTTCAAAACTGCCGTTGATGACAAGGTTGTTTGTGCAGGGAGTGCAATTGGTGTCCGTGCCGATCTTGACGAGCGCAGATTGTCCAACCCCCACCACGGGTGCTGACGGCGACCAGCCACCGGATCCAAAAGTATAAACCGCGTAATCCTGGATCACCGGATTCCACACATACACCGCCGTACCGCAAGCGGGCGGACCGTTTGAAAGATTTGTCCAATATATGGTGTTCGTGCCGAGGCTACCGACGCGATGAAAGCGTTCAAGGAAGGCCGCAAACGCGGGACGAAGAGTTGACGGACAGGCTTTTAAAGGCGTGTTATCTAGCAACCGGAGCGCGAGGTCAACCGCAGCTATTCACAATCAACCACTTCACGGCATTTCATGGGGATATGATTTCGTGGCCGCAGCAAACTCTCTAATCCACGAACATCAGATCATTCGAAAGCAGCAGCACTTGTGAGTATTTTTCAATCGGTGAAAGCGTCGCCAAAGCGGCCGGTTGCAGAGTGATAAATTTTTCAGCCAACTCCAACTCCAAGCTGTTCGCCGGACGCAGCAAGACCAGCCGATGTATGGCTTGGATTTTTTCACCATCGTTTCGCGCCCGAGTGACTTCTTCGCGCTTGACGAGGTTGCAAGCTTGTTCGATGACGAACGGGCTATTCATCAAGAACAACGCCTGTTGTGGCACGCTGGTCTGAAAACGACCCTGGTTGCTCGTGTCAGGATTTGCAAAATCAAACGTGCGGAAAACTCCGGGGAGATTCTGGCGATCTATCAGCCCATAAATCGTCCGGCGCGGCGAGAATGGTTCGTTCACGAGGTTCACGGGCAGGCCTCCAATCTTCAGATCGAGCTGACCGGAAACAGCTAGAAGCGTATCGCGCACGGATTCGTAATCCAGTCGGCGACGATTCATGTGGTGGAGCAGATGATTCTCCGGGTCGGCAACGAGATTCTTTGAAATCGCATCGCTGGACTGCTGGTAGGTTGACGACAACACAATCAAGCGATGCAGTTTCTTGGTGCTCCAGTCATTTTCCATGAACACGACGGCAAGATAATCCAGCAACTCCCGATGAAATGGGGCTTCAGTCCTGACTCCGAAATCGCCCGCCGTGCCGACTAATCCAACGCCGAAATGTTGCTGCCACACGCGGTTGACATAGACCCGCGCCGTGAGCGGATTGTCAGTGCTCACGATGGCGCGGGCGAGTTCTAGTCGCCCACTGCCGTTCGTAAATGTCTTACTGACATCCGGGCTTAACACCTCGAGAAATCGCCGCTCCACTTCCGCTCCAGGATTGTTTGGGTTGCCTCGTATGAACACTAGGGAATTTTTGGGAGCGGCCTTGTCCACCATGGCCATGGCTCGCAATGGAACGCCGGGATGCGTCCAACTCAAGGCGGCGATCTTGTTACGCAGCGGTGCTGTGCCTTCGCGCAATCGCCGCGCGTGGATTATTCGCACCTCGCTGCTCGGCAGGTTCACTGGGGACTTTTCAGCATACAGCACTTGTCGCAACGCTTCGTGATCGGGATCTGGCAACGCCGTGGGGGCGGGTTGTTCCGACTTGGCGGCATTTGTCAGATTGGTTTTCCATTCACCGTCAACCTGCGCGAAAAGTTTCTTATAAGCTTCTGCGACCTGATTTAAAGATTCGGGTTTGCGCTCAACCAATACTTTAGCGACGACCGGATTCGCTCCGGACGCGCTTGTGGTCAGGCGAGCTAGGACAGACTGGGCGTTCGCGGCGAAGTTCGTCTCCTCCAGTTTGGCAAACTCGAACCACGGACCGAAGATCGGATCGTTTTGTTTTTCACGTTCGGTCAAATCCGTCAGCCAACGACGCAGGATTCCGGGAAGAACTTTCCGGTTGCCGGCAAAGTCGTCGAACTTGGATTGATCGTTCAGCGTGAGTGCAGCATTTGCTGCCAGTAGATAATCGCCTACTTTCTTACGGAGGTCGGATAGAAATATTCCGATCTCTTTGTCCTCAAACTCCGCGATCTCCTTTTCGATCTTTCCTTTTTCCTTGAGGTAATCCTGATAGCTGGGCGAATCCGCCAGAGGTTTGAGTAGTGGCAATTCCCCCGGCTCTTCGCTGCTCGCCAGCACGCCATGCAGAGCGTAGTAGTCCTTCGCAGAGATGGGATCGAACTTGTGATCATGACAGCGCGCGCAACTCACCGTCAGCCCCATTGTGCCGCGCGTGATCACATCGATGCGGTCATCAATGATGTCATTCTGATTTTCAAGAAACCGCCGGCCCAAGGTCAGGAAGCCCAGTGCCGCGAGCGAACTCTTGTCTTCGCCGTGCGACAAACGATCCGCGGCGATTTGCGCAATTAGGAACTGGTCGTACGGTTTGTCTTCATTGAACGCGCGAATGACCCAATCACGATAGGTATAGGAAAACGGAAAGCGCCGCTCCTCGCCGCCGACGAGGTACCCCTTGGTGTCAGCGTAACGCGCCACGTCCAGCCAGTGTCGTCCCCAGCGTTCACCATAGTGCGGCGACGCCAGCAGACCATCTACCAGAAGCGTGTACGAATCGGTTCGGCGATCCTTCACAAACGATTCAACCTCGTCCAACGTGGGCGGCAGGCCGAGCAGATCATAACTCAAACGTCGGATCAGTGTTCGCCGATCTGCGATAGGTGCGGGTTTGAGTTTCTTTTCCTCCAGCTTGGCGAGAACAAAATCATCCACCGGAGTCTTTGCCCATCGGGAATTCTTCACCTTGGGCAACGCAGGTTTTTGCACCGGTTGAAACGCCCAGTGCTTGGCACGTGCTACGCCAACTTCCGTAAGCTGCGGTTTGGCGTCGGAATAAGTTGGCAACGGCGCGCCCATCTTGACCCAAGCTTCTAAGTCAGCGATTTGCTCGGCTGGAAGTTTCTTTTCCTTGGGCGGCATCTGCAAATCCGCATCCAGATATCGCACCGCCTTGATCAGCAGGCTGGCTTCCGCGTTGCCTGGCACAATCGCCGGTCCAGTGTCTCCGCCTTTGAGCAACGCTGCTGGGCTGTCTAATCGCAACCCACCCTTGATTTTCTTTTCCGCGCTGTGGCAGGTGTAGCAATTTTCTGCCAATACCGGACGTATCTTGGTTTCGAAGAACTCGATTTGCTCCGCAGTAGGTTCGACTGCGACAGCAAATCTCGCCGTCGTCACAACCACTGCCACGACACAAAAATAATTCGCTCTGCACCTCACGCCATCAACTCCTTAACCACATTGCCGTGAACATCGGTTAGACGGAAATCCCGACCCGCGTGACGGAAAGTTAATTTGGTGTGATCAAACCCCAGCAACTGGAGCATCGTTGCGTGCAGGTCATGGACATGGACCGGATTCTGCACCGCTTTGAATCCAAATTCGTCCGTCGCCCCGTGCACATAACCACCGCGCACCCCACCGCCTGCCATCCACATTGTGAACCCGTGATGATTGTGATCACGCCCGTTAACCTTGCCCGCGTTTGTGCCTGGGGCGGGCAATTCCACCGTCGGGGTGCGACCAAATTCACCGCCCCAAATCACGAGCGTATCTTCCAGCATGCCGCGCTGTTTAAGATCCTTGAGCAGCGCCCCGATGGGCTGATCCGATTCACGCGCCAATTTCCGGTGACCTTCTTCAATGTCATCGTGATTGTCCCACGGTTGACCTGCCCCATGCCAGACCTGCACGAACCGCACGCCGCGTTCAAGCAATCGCCGCGCGATCAACATCTGCCGGGCCTGAGTGCCGTCACCGTACATTTTGCGCACCGACTCCGGTTCGCGCGTGACGTCAAACGCATCCGTGGCGTCCATCTGCATGCGGTAAGCCAGCTCGAACGATTGCACGCGCGATTCAAATCGCGCATCCGCCGCGCGCCGCTTCGCGTGCTGCTCATTCAGTTTTTGCAACAGGTTGAGCTGTTGGCGCTGTTCCTCCAGCGAAACGGACTTGTTCTTGATGTGTTCGATCAACTTCTCCACGTCTTCATTTGCCGTGTTGACGTAAGTGCCTTGGAAAATTCCCGGCAGAAATGCGCTCTGCCAGTTCTGCGATTCCTGGATCGGATAGCCGCCCGGGCACAGCGTGACAAAACCCGGCAGATTTTGATTCTCCGTGCCCAGCCCATACGTGATCCATGATCCCATGCTCGGCCGCGGCTGCCTCGCTTCGCCGCAATTCATCAGGAGCAACGAAGGCTCATGATTCGGCACATCGGCTTGCATGGAGCGGATGACACATATGTCATCAATGCTCTCGGCGACGTGCGGAAAAAGTTCACTCACCTCGATGCCGCTCCGTCCGTATTTCTGAAACTTGAACGGCGATTGAAACGCCGCGCCGGTGCGGCGTTCGGTGGCGAGATTATCAATCGGCAATGGTTTGCCGTGGAGCTTGGCGAGGATCGGCTTGGGATCAAACGTGTCCACGTGCGAAGGACCGCCGTTGGCAAAGATGTGGATGACGCGCTTGGCCTTGGCGGGAAAATGCGGAGCATGAGGGGCGAGCGGGCTATTGCTGGCGACCTCCTCCCCCAACGCACTCGAACCCAAAAGCTCCGGCCCGAGTAGTTGTGCCAGCCCCAACATGCCGAAGCCCATCCCGGAGCGACCGAGAAAATCCCGGCGCGTAAGAAATCGGTCTTCCAACTTCGGTTGATGATGTGGTGCTGGCATGTTCGAGAGAGTCTACCAATCAAACAGGTGCGTCAACCCGGGGAATCGGACATCCGGGGATTGAACTCAAATAGACGGGTCGTGTCGGATGTTATTCACGCGCAATTTTTTTTCAGCGTGCTTGCGCTCAAGCGTAGGTGCTAACCCCGCAAGCAAACAGGTGTCACAGATCAAATCCAGTGGACTGCCGATACGAGAGGTGGATCGTGCATCTGTGGTTGGCCGGTTTGAGAAATTCATTTCGAATCTAGTGCCGTGATGCGGCCGTTGTGTGTGATTAGGGTATCCGACGGAGCGCGAGCGGTTTCTCGCTCGCAGCGCGTGGACAGCGAAAGGCATGTGAAAGGCTCCATGCGTATAGAAGTGAGGGCGCGCTGCGGACGGGGGGGGGGCGTCCGCGCTCCGCGACAAACAGGGCTCAGCCTCACCCGTCTTTAATCACACCCGCGGCCGTTCCAAAGCTGAAATCTGGCGTGACTTCGCAGTGAGTTCGTGGAATTCTCACGCCCGCTATGAAAAAAATTCTGCTCCAAAGCACGTTCGTTTTGTTGTTCGGCCTGGCTTCGGCCTGCGCCGCTGAAACCAATTCCGCTCCCGCTGCCAAAGCCGAGCCAAAGAAGGAAGAAACCAAACCCGCTGCCAAACTTGCGGACGCGAAAGAAGTCGCCGTCGTCAAGACGAGCGAGGGTGAGATGGTTTTAGAATTCTGGCCGGACGTGGCACCTAATCACGTTGAGAATTTTAAGAAGCTCGCCAAACAGGGTTTCTACGATGGAACTTGTTTCCACCGCGTCATCAAAGGATTCATGATTCAAGGAGGCGACCCGAACACGAAGGACGAGAGCAAAAAAAGCTCATGGGGCATGGGCGGTCCGGGGCATACGGTCAAGGCTGAGTTCAACAAAAAGTCGCATGTGCGCGGCGTTCTCTCGATGGCGCGCTCGCAGGATCCCAATTCCGCCGGGTCACAGTTCTTCATCTGTCACGGCGCTCCGAGCTTTCTCGACAATCAATACACCGCCTTCGGCAAACTCATCAAAGGCGACGACGTGTTGGAAAAAATTGCCACCACGGCCATCGAGCCGGGTGATCGCCCGGTTAAGCGCGTGAACGTCGAGAGCATCAAGATCGTACCCGCCGATTCCATCAAGTAACCACTCAACGATAAATTTATGAGCGAAGCAGCTATCATCAAAACTTCAGAAGGCGAAATGGTTCTCGAATTCTGGCCGGACGTTGCGCCGGGTCATGTGGAAAACTTTACCAAACTGGCCAAGAAGGGCTTTTACGACGGCACTTGTTTTCATCGCGTCATCAAAGGATTCATGATCCAGGGCGGCGATCCGTTGACGAAGGACGAATCCAAGCAACGCAGTTGGGGCACGGGCGGGCCGGGCACTCAGATCAAGGCCGAGTTCAACGATAAGGCGCACACACGCGGCGTCCTTTCAATGGCGCGTTCGCAAGACCCGGATTCTGCTGGATCGCAATTCTTCATCTGCCACGGTGACCCGCGCTTCTTGGATCGTCAATACACGGCGTTCGGCAAGCTCATCAAGGGTGACGACGTGTTGGAAAAGATCGGCACCACGGCCACGCAGCCGGGAGATCGCCCCGTGAAACGCATGAATGTGGAGAGCATCAAGATCGTTCCGCGTGACTCGGTGAAATAAGCTACCTCGTTTTACAACGCGGATGAGGCGCGAGCTTCATCCGCGTTTTTTATGAACACCATCGAACTCCAACAACTCGCGCAATTGCTCGTAACCCTCGGTTGTCCGGCTGGCAAATCCGTCGAGATGGCCGCGCAACTGGACAAGCGCGCTGCACAGCTTGCTGTCACAAAAGGTCGCACCCATGCAGAAGCCCTCGCGCATCTATTGTCCCTGATGAAGCAAGGCTGGGCTGCGAACAAGGCTTGAAATCAGCTCGCGCTCGGCTACTCTCCGGGCGGTTGCGTGCTTAGCTCAGTGGTAGAGCATTACCTTCACACGGTAGGGGTCGCAGGTTCGAAACCTGCAGCGCGCACCATCTTCCCTAATGAAATCGGGGGTTTCACAAGCGCCGACACAGTTTCGACACAGAAATCCCAAGAGATCTGTGACGAAGATATGAGCAAGTGGCCTAAAAAGGTTAAACACCGCAACAAGGTTCTCGCGAAGATTTACAAACCCTGCAAGGGGCGCGTCTCTTATCGCGTTGTTTGGAAAGCCGCTGGCAGCCGCCAGATGAAATCTTTCCGCACCTACTCTGGCAAAGGCGGCGCGAAGGAATACGCCGAAAGCTGGGTAAAGAAACTCGCGGACTCCGATTCGAAGATAGACCAGCTTACTAACGATCAGTCCAAAGACGCTCTCGCAGCTTTTGAACGGCTAAACCAATTCCGCGTTGACACAGGGCGCAAGCTTTCTCTCCTTGCCGCTGTATCTCAGCTTTGCGATGTAGCGACGAAACTCGGTGAACAACACACTCCCGCCGAAGCAGCAGACGGCTTTCTACGCACTTGTGCGACGGTAAAGCAAAAAGACCTCGCCGAAGCGATCAACGAGCTTATCACCAAGCGCGCAGGCGAATCCAAGGAGCTAAACAAAAACGGACGCCCCAACCTTCACCCACGCTGGCACTCGACTACCGCTCGTTGGTTGCGCGAGTTTGGAGAAATGTTTCCCGGCGACTTGGTTGGTGATCTAACGCGAGAAAAGCTCGCTCTTTGGGTTCAAAGCCTCACCAAGTTGGGCGGTAAAAGCCGCAACGATCACAGGGAAATGCTCCGGCACTTTTTGCGTTGGGCAGTCCGGCAGGACTACTTGCACCAAACGCACAGGCTTTTGGATGCGGACTGCATGAAGGCCGAAAACGTGGACACATCCGAAAATGATTTTTACCGACCGAAGGAATTGCGCCGCCTACTCGACGGGGCAGATAAAGGATTGCGCCCCGTCATTGCCCTTCAAGCTCTGGCTGGTTTGCGCCGCGATGAAGTCATGCGGCTCAATTGGGAGGATGTTTTTGCCACCACTCGACACATCACGGTAAGTTCATCCAAGAGCAAAACGCGCAACCGCAGACTGGTTGAGATCGTGCCTGCGCTCGCGGCATGGCTCCGCCCGTATCGCCGTAAGCAGGGCGCAATCTTCCCGGATGGCGCAGACGTGTATAACCACGGCTTCGCCGCGCTCCGCGAAGCTCTGGCAGTCCCCGGACGCAAAAACGGGCTGCGTCACGGCTTTTGCACATTCCACTTTGCACAGCACAGCAATGAAAACCTGACGGCAGCCCAAGCCGGAAACTCGCCGACAATGGTTCACGCACACTACAAAGGATTGACGACCAAGAAAGAAGCTCTCGCATGGTTCGCCGTGAAGCCAGCCAAGACCACAGCCAGCGAGAAGATCGTTGAAATGCCAACAGCGCAGGAGGGCGTAGCATGAGAGCTAAAAATCAGAAACAAGGTTTGGCGCATTACCGCATTGACCTGATCTCACGAATCAAACAACTTCGGCCATCGCTTATGAGAATCACTTGGTTTGCCATCCTTGTTTTCGTTGTCCTCGGTTGTCGGACCCGCCCGGATATGCCCGCAAAGCCGCTCAGTTGGTATGACCCCGCACTTGGCAAGCGGGACAATTGTTGGGGCTACCGTGTAGGCGTGGAAGTCAGCGACCCAGGTTGCCGCATTGAACTTAACGGAGAGCATATCACCACCCTCACAAACACAGTCGGGGAGATTATTCTTTGGGGTCATTCGGATGGAAAGTTTCGCGGGAAGCAAGTCGTCAGGATCGTGGCGAATCCAGTCAAACCCGGACAGAATCAGCAGTCAAAAAACTTCTTCAACTTTAATGAGCGGGAAAGAATCCCCCGGAACATCTATTTCGATTTGAACTTGGAGACGGTGAAGCCAACCGAAAAGCTGGACGTTCGGGTTCGATAGACAGTCCACGGCCTCAGCATTTCGAGACGCAGTAAGTTGCAATAAAGCATCCGCACGCGGCTTAGAAGCCCGCTACCGACACCTTAATCTTCCTCAAAACTCCGCAAAGCTCCGCAAAACTCCGCCCCGCCCTAGCGGCCACATCACCGCTGCATTAAACCCCCTGCACGCGGCCTAGAAACCCGCTACCTGCCGCAAGACGCGGCGGGAACAAGAAAGGTCAGGCAGGATTATGGCAAACGAGAACAGCAACACGGCAAAACCGGAAACGGACAAGAAAATCACGCCCCCAGGTTTCATTGACTTCATCGGCCTGTGCGCCTTTGTCCCTTTGGGCGAACGCACGTTGCGGAAATACATCCAAAAGAAAATCATCCCGCACATCCGCTTAAAAAATGGCAGGCGGTTGCTTTTCCATGCGCCGAGTGTCGCGAGGTCGTTGCTGCGTTTTCAAACCGGAGGAATCGAATAATGAAAACAGCCAAACAGAAACAACCTAAGTTGCCAGTGCCGGACGATACGGCCACACCGTTGCGTTGTAATTTTTCCGGCAAAGAGCGTCGCGCCGAAATGCTCGACTCTGTGCGCGCACAGTTTAGGGCGATGGACAAAAAGATTGTTCTCAGTGCCCATGCTGTTGAGGCAGTCGCGCTCTGGGGACTTGGAATACACGCTGATCTTGAACCTGCCGACGCCCGCGCAATCACAAAACAGCTTCGCGACGCAATGGCATTACGCCGCCGAATAAGTGGCGGGTATTCAAACCTGATGAAGCCTAGGTCTGAAATGCGCTACTGCGGCGTTACGTTTGAAGCGAGTTACGCATCAGACTTTTTGCCGCAGATTGCCGCCAGTGTCCGCTTCGCCAAAGACCGCATCTTGCTTGAACTCCACGGGAGCAATGCGCGCGTGCGGCTCTGGCTCGATTCTGTAATTGCCGACGCCCTTATCTTCGATCTTGAGCGTGCCATTCAAGCCGTGGAGGAGTTCCGATGAACCCACCGCGCATTTTTTCTGAAACGGTGGAATCTGCGTTGCCCATATCGCCGCTGCAAGATTCCCGCACTGACTTCAATGTAGTGTTTATCCACTCGCGGCTTGATGACTACGGGCTCACACCGCCGCAGTTTCGTGTGTATGCCCACCTTGCCCGGCGCGCTGGCAGTGGCGCGGCTTGGCCTGCCGTCGCCACCATCGCCGCCACTTGTTGTCTTGATCCCAAGACCGTGCGGAAGGCACTGCGAACGCTGGTCAGTCACAAACTGATTCACAGGAAGGAACGCCCAAGCGAGACGACACTCTACACGCTCACGCAGGCATCCGACTGGCAACCGCCGACGCACATATCCGGGCAACCCAACCAATCCGCCAACCCTCCCGCCAAATGGGAGGGTAGCCCCACCAAACCGCACGAGCGTCAACCCTACCAAAAGACACCAGACGAAGGTAATCCAGTTGAAGGAAATCCCACGAAGGAGAAAACACATATACCCCGGCAGGGTGCTTTGCCTAGAAGTGAGGCCGAAGCAGTAGAACAAGCAAAGCTCGCAGGAGTGCCGCCAGAGTTCGCCATTTCAGAGTTCAATCGAATGGAGGGCGTCGGCTGGATAGATGGTTGCCAGCGTCAGGTTCGCTCTTGGCGGCATTATCTCGCGCAGCGTTGGAGCAAGGAACAGTCGGAACGCCAAGAGCGTAAAACCCGCTCACAGGCACGCGCAGGGCGCACAGATGTTTTGCCCAACGGTGAAACAATCCCGATGCGCCGCTACAAACTGGAAAAGCAGATCGAGGAGCAAACACGCGAGGTGGACTATCTCTACAAGTCGGGGCAGGACTATCGCGCCGCAAAAAAAGAGGTGCAGGAATTGTACGACGAGCTTGAAACCCTCGGACAAAAACCACCGGCAATCGCGTAGATCAGCAGACGATTCAACAGGCCGGGATTCTCTTTTTGCAATTCGCCACGATCGGCAAAACGGGTTTTCCCGGCACCTTTGTTTTTGGATATGGCTACGCGCAACACCCTGCTTTTATTCTCTGTTGCTATCTGTTGTAAGCGGCGCACGCCTGATTTTAAAGAAGTTCATGATATTGCAAATTGTGATTCATCGGCAGAGACTATCAGCCGTCATGCTTCCCACCAAAAAACAACTCCTGATTGTCTGCGGGCAATTTCTTGGCGTGGCGTTATTCCTAATAGTTTGGGCTTTGTTCTTTCGAGACCCTGAGATGTCGGAATCGTCAGGCGTGGCCGCGCTTATTGGGATGATTGCCGCATACGGTGCTGGCCTTAGCCACGGCAAAGGTAAATAACTTCCTATGCTGGCGGCATCATGCGTCGGCACAACGGTTAAATCACGCACACCGCAAGACTCGAAAAACCACGCAGCAACACAACAATTGCAACGAGAGGCAGGCTTGACACTCTTGAAAGATAGGCGTCAGATGGCGGCATGAAAAAACTCCTTATCGCGCTCTCTTTGGTTCTCTGTGCATACACGCAAACAAAGGCCGATACAGTGACCTTGGTGATTAACAACGGCGCCAGGCCCGGAAATGTGATCCTAACAAACCACCTGTCAGTTTTGAGTAATCAAGTTGCGACGCTCAAATCTGCATTTGGATCAATGAGCCCCAGTGGCGGTGGCGTTGGGGTGGATATAAGCGTAACGGTTCACGGTGTAACGTGGACTGACTATGGGGACATATCGAATTATAAAACACCAATTGCTGGCCCCGCGGAAATTAGCATCAGCGTCAAATCTGGTTACGCCAGTCCTACCTTCAATTCTGTTTCTGGTTGGGCAACTTTTGAAATCACACCCGAATCTTTCCCCCCTGATAAAACTCTGATCTTGCCCGAAGGCACGGTTGGCATTGTCCACGTTGAAAGCAGCACCAACTTGATTCATTGGCAGGACGAGTGGACGCACACTTTTTCCAACACCAACCAAAACCGCTTTTTCCGAATCCGCGCTGATCGTGTCATCCCTTGAATGACTGCTGGCAGTCTAACACCGCCCGCCGAGAACACGGCCAAGAAGCCAGTGGTTGCCAGTCGCGAGCCTTGCGCGGTCTTTACTGTCGGCGAAATCAGAGCGCGGTTTTTCCCCGGTAGATGTCCCCGTTGGATAAAGGACACATTCAAAACCGGGAATTACGGCCCCGTGTTTTTCGATGGAGGCCGCTGGTTCATTTCATCGGAAGCCGTCGCTGGTTGGCAGCGCGCACACAGGGTTTGCGCCACAACTCCTGCCGATACTTGGCAGGATTGATCGTGCGGCAAATCCCTTTTTGTTTTTGTGGTGTCTGAGCAGAACCCATCGTCCTCGCGCTCACCGATCAATGCGCCAACCCCCTCCCCCGGCATCCGTCGCCCTGACACAGCCCGACACAAAAGGCAGGCAAATCCTTCCTGACACACTTCCGACACAGCGTAGGTTTCTGACACACCCCGACACAGAATCTTGAGTATCTTACTACCGCTTGTTGCGACGAATACCTTGACAATAAAGGGTGATGGCGTAGCATCATCCTGCAATGAATGACACAACAACAGCATCTAGCAACCCTACGGCAACCCCGGAGCAAGCATCATTCTTAGGTTCGAAACCTGCAGCGCGCACCATCTTCAATAGAATCAATTGGTTCTTCGCTGCTTGCCTCTTTTGAAAAACCAAAGTCGCAACGTTCAGGCGGGACTAGTTCGCCGACCATCCCTCCCGAAGGCCTCAACACGGAACTCCAAACCAGGGTTTTCAAACACGATCTGAGCCGGAAAGATTATTTTTTAACGACGGATGATTTCTCGAACGGCTTCAGGCGTGCGCAACGTGGCCTCGGAAGTGAGCCGCACGTAATCGTCCTCGCTGACTTCACGCGGGATGGCGCGACAGTATTTTTCTGAGCCGGGATATTTCCAGAGGTTCGGAAAGTCGCGGCATTGCTGGGGCTTCACCGGCTGGATGACGCAAAGGTTGTCCTTGAGAAACACACACGCGCCATCAGCTTGTTCCTGCAACGCCAGCCCTTGCCGGTCGAATCGCAGCCGCGTGTGAGTCTGGATGAATTCTCCCACCTTGAGCTGGAGAAATTCTGCAATGCGGGCGATCTCTTCGTCATTCAAGCACACCTGCCCCGGCCAGCGACAGCAGGCGGTGCAGCGTTGGCAATCGTGATAGACGGGCATGGCGGTTTAGAGGCTTGAGGATTGAACCAAGAGCGAACGTGAACAGATTTTGTAGGCAGGGCGCGTCACTCCGTGCGCGCCGGCGACTGTCTGGCCAAGCATGGCGCCCCAGGAGTGATGCGCCCTACCCATGTCTATTGTGTCCATTCGTGGTTCTCAGATTCAATTCGCGCCGTCCACGACCATGCAGACGAGAGGCCTGGTTTTCACACCGGTCTGCTTCTCGTAACCCGCCTCCATGTGCGCAATGAAACTTTCCGCTTCGTGATGCGTGACCATGTTGATCGTCGCGCCGCCGAAACCGCCGCCCGTGAGTCGCGCGCCGAGACACGCCGGATGTTTTCTCGCAAGCTCCACGAGGATGTCGAGTTCCTTGGTGCTGTTGCGCAGAAAGTCGCGCGAGCTTTCGTGGCTCTGAAACATGTATTGACCGAACTGCGCCATGTCGTTCTCGCGCAGGGCGCGTTCGCCTGCCACGACGCGCGCGATCTCGCTGACGACGTGATGAGCGCAGGCAAACTCCC
>CAMCWI010000033.1 GCA_945882065.1 Akkermansia muciniphila | reverse complement strand
AGCGAATGGTTCTGGAGCAAGATTCTTAAATGCCTTCGCACTGCGCCGAAAGTGTTCGATGCCGCCCATGCGTGGATTGAGCTTTGTGACTTCGTTCCTGCTGCACTCACCGGCACGGAGCATCCGAAGAAGTTTATCGCTGGTGTTTGCGCCGCCGGACACAAAGCGATGTGGAACGCGAAATGGGGCGGTTATCCTGACGCGCAATTCCTCTCCAAGCTCCATCCGAAGCTCGCGAAACTCCGTTCACGGCTCACGACGCGCGTTCACACGATTGATCGTTCTATCGGTGGACTCACTCCAGCGTGGGCGAAGCGAACTGGTTTGGAAGCGGGTATTCCCGTGGCTGTCGGTGCATTTGACGCGCATCTCGGTGCGGTAGGTTCTGGCGTTGCGCCGGGAACACTCGTGAAGATCATCGGCACGAGCACTTGCGACATCGCTATCTCAGCCAACAACAAGAAGCTCGCGGACGTGCCGGGCTTGTGCGGCATTGTGGATGGCAGCGTATTGCCCGGTTACTTCGGACTCGAAGCGGGTCAATCAGCCGTGGGCGATCTTTTCAACTGGCTCGTGAATTATCTTCAGCCCGGCGGCAAGGATGCTGGTTCACATGAAGAACTGACTAAGGGCGCGCTGAAGTTGAAGGCTGGCGAGAGCGGCTTGCTCGCGCTGGATTGGAACAACGGCAATCGAACCATCCTCGTGGATCAACGGCTCACTGGCGCGCTCATTGGCCAGACACTTTACACGACGCCTGCGGAGATTTACCGCGCGCTCATCGAGGCGACGGCGTTTGGCGCGTTGACCATCATCAATCGTTTCGAGGAATACAGCGTGAAGATCGAACAAGTCGTCAACTGCGGCGGCATCGCGGAGAAGAGCCATCTCGTCATGCAGATTTACGCAGACGTGACGGGGCGTCCGATGAAGATCAGCCGCTCGGCGCAAACCTGCGCTCTCGGTTCAGCCATCGCAGCGGCGGTCGTGGCGAATGTTTACCCTGACTATGACATCGCGCAACGCCGCATGACAGGACTCAAGCCGCTTGTCTTCAAGCCGAACCTCAAAGCTCATGCGACCTACAAGGAACTTTACGTTCTCTATCGCCAACTTCACGACGCCTTCGGCACGAAGGCAGGCAGCGGAAATCTGCATGGCGTGATGAAGAAGCTGATTGAGATTCGCGGGCGTGTGAGGAAGTGAATGGAAAAGAAAGCACTCTCCACCGCGAACGGGGAGGGGGTGGGGTGAGGTGACGAATCTCTATGCCGGTTGCGGCGTGGGCGTCGGTGACGGTGTCGGCGTGTTGAGAGAGGAGTTTTTGTCGTCCGTATTTGATTGCCCGCCGCGCGCACTCACGATGGCGCGGGCCGAGAAGTATTCCTCGTAGAAGTTTGGCTGGTCGCTCTTGAACTGCACCATCAACCCGTCCAGTGGGTCGTTGAGGATGTTGACCGCACTGCGGATGAGTTGCGGCAGCAATTGATTGGCCGCACTCCGCTGCACGATCTTTTCGCGGGATGATGTTTTGACGCTGTCGTAAGCATCAATCTTTTTCTTGAACGCCGTGAGCTTGGCGGCGGTGATGCTGTAGGTGGGTTCGCGGTGGTCACCACGATTCATGACGTGATAGATCGCGCCAGGATATTCGATACGCAACGCGCGGGGCATTGAACGGTTTCACTCCCGTGCTGATTCAGTGTCAATAGTTAGGAGTGACCCCTTTCTGGAACTGGGCATGACTCATGTGAACCAAACGGAAAACAATTTCTACACAGATGAAACAAATGAGTGTGAATCACCGGTTCATTGTTTCTTCTCGTTTGTAATGACAAGTCCCTTATCTTGTCGGAGTGCTTTAATAATTGTCACCGAGGCATCTTCAAAGACCTTAGTTCTAGCTTTTGGGTCAAAGATGTCTCCTTTTGAGTAAGTGGTAATACTTGCACCAGTTTTCCCGGTGACCGCATCATCAAACGAAGCCGTGAGCAGGATTCTTTCGCCGCCCGCTGAAATTGCTATCCGCGCAAACAGTGTGCGTTTTTGGGTATCGCTTGGGAGCTGCAAATACTCCTTATCGCCCACGACCCGGATATTGTAGCTACTCAACAAATTAGCGAACTCTACATCCATTCCGTAAAGCGTGGTAGTCGTATTGTTCGAGTCAGGTTTGCCGATCATGACAAAGTCGTAATTGGCAAAACTAAAGCCGCTGGAGTAAACGAGACGGTTTGGCGTGGCGCAACCAATGAACATTAGCGTCGCAAGGAGCATTAGATAACTAATGATCGAGCTTTTGATGGGCGATTGTTTCACGGGTGTTTTCATAAGCGGACTCTGCGGATGTATGTTCAGAACGTCAAGGACGGTCTGCCTGCCCAATGGGGCACGCCTGCCAAGATGGATTTCCCCGAACTCATCCTGCCCAAGAAACAGTAACGGCGATAACGTCGAGGTAAACGCCCCGACTGCGCGGTAAATCCTGTTGCTTGGTTCTGCTGCGTGACCGCAGCCTTTCAGTCTGCGCTACTTTATCACAGTCGGACGCACGCGTTCTGCGAGGAGTTTGTAGCCGTCCGCGTTGAAGTGCAGCATGTCCGCCACGAAGAGTTCGGGGCGCGGTTTGCCGTCGTTGCCGAGCGTGAGGTCGTAGGTTTCAACGTAGCTGAGAAGCGCTTTGCCCCTGACGAATCTTGCAACGAGATCGTTCAACTTCTTTTCCCGACCCGCTTGCGCCCATCGCGACGGGCTGGGACTCAGCGCGATGAAAATGATTTCCGTCTCCGGCAATTTCGCATGAACAGTGGCGACGAACTCCTTGAACTCAGTGAACACTTGCAGGGGAGATTTGCCCGCCCACAGATCGTTGCCGCCAGCGCGGAGAAAAATCTGTTTCGGCGTGTGCGGGAAGATAAGGCGGTCAGCAAAGTGTGTGGAATCCACGATCTCCGAGCCGCCAAAGCCGTGATTGATGACCGAGACATTCGGGAAATCCTGCGGGAACGATTTCCAGAGTCGGATCGTGGACGAACCGATAAAAAGCGAACCGTTCTTGGCAGGTGGATTGGTTTTGTCAGCAGCTTCCATGTCAGAAACTTCCTTCTCCCACTTCGCGAAGTCGTGCGTCTCCGGCGTGATCCATTTGTTGAAGCGCAGCCATTCCTCGCAACGCACGGGCCATTTGGCTGTCGGGCCATATTGCGGATCGCGACTGTCGCCGTGTGCGCCAGCGGCGTAGGTGTGCATCTCGGCGGGCACGCCAGCGTCGCGCAGGGCTTGATAAAGTTTGAGCGAATTTTCCACGGGCACGGATTTGTCCGCCATTGTTGCGACGATGAAAAACGGCGGTGAGTTGCTGCGGACTTGTTTTTCGAGCGAGAGCAGTTGGATTTTTTCCTGCGTGGGATTGTTGCCGAGCAAAGCGTGGCGCGAACCTTTGTGGACGAACGGGTCTTCCATGGTGATGACGGGATAGATCAATGCGGCGAAGTTGGGTCGCGCGCTGACGTCGTCGAGAGCGTTGCCGGTTTTACCTTCGGGCGAATCCCACATCGTGGCGGCGCAAGCGGAGAGATGTCCGCCTGCCGAGCCGCCCATCACGCCGATGCGGTCGGGGCGGATGCCGAATTCCGCCGCGCGCGAGCGGCCGACACGTATCGCGCGCATCACATCTTGGAACGGTGCGGGATGACCGTAGTCATCTAGGCGATACTTCACGACGAATACCGTGATGCCGAGTGAATTGAGCCAGCGCGCATCGTTCTTGCCATCGCTGACGCGCACGTAACCGCCGCCGGGCGAATAGACGATGGCGACGCCGGAAGATTTGGCGACATCCGGCGCGTACATCGTGAGGGTGGGATTGTGGATGTTGGTGAAGCGCCCGTTGATTTCGACTTCAGGTGTGGCGTTGGATTTGAGGCCGGGCACGCCTTCTGGCCAGAGCGGGATGACGAGCGGTTCGGCAGCGAAGACGTTCAACGCAAAGACGCAGAGGAGCAAAGACGTAAGAGTGGAACAATGCAGGCGGAATAGCGTGATCATTGAGTTCATGTGGTCCGGAAGTTTTGTCACACGGACGCGCAGTGGCAATGAGAAGTTTTGGGCAGAATAATTTGCGCGCTCCTGTCCACCTGCTAACGTCCGCATAAGGTTTGTATGAATCATCCACTGCTTTATCAGATCAACACGCGTTGCTGGCTGCGGGATTTGTCCACGCGCCACAAACGCGACATCACACTCGCCACCGTGCCGGAGGAGGAGTTTGCGTTCTGGCAGAAATTCGGGTTCACCCACATCTGGCTCATGGGCGTGTGGACAACCGGCACTTGTTCTCGCGACATCGCGCTCAAGCATCCTGATCTCCGGGGCGAGTACGACGTGGTGCTGCCGGGGTGGAAGGATGCAGACGTGGCCGGCTCGCCGTATTCCATCGCTGATTATTCTGTGCCGAAAACTTTGGGTGGTGACGAAAGCTTGAAAATTTTCCGCACAAAACTGAACGCGCTCGGAATCAAACTCGTTCTCGATTTTGTGCCGAATCATTTGGGCGTAGATCATCCGTGGGTGAGCGCGCAACCGGAGTTGTTCGTGCAAAGCCCGAAACAAGCGGATGGAACGTTCGAGGCGAAGACGCTAGCGGGCACGCGTTGGGTTGCGAATGGCAAAGACCCCTATTTCGCGCCGTGGACGGATGTGGCGCAACTGGATTATCGCCGTAGCGAAACCCGCAGCGCGATGCGGAAGCTGCTGCTCTCCATCGCCGCGAAGTGTGATGGCGTACGTTGCGACATGGCAATGCTGTTGCTCAATGAAGTGTTCGCGAAAACGTGGGCGCATCTGCCGACGGACGGGCCAAACCTCGCACAAGAATTCTGGCCGGATGCGATCAAGGAAGTGAAACGCGCGCAGTCGGGATTCATTTTCGTGGCGGAAGTTTATTGGGGACTCGAAGGCCGTTTGCAATCGCTGGGCTTTGACTTCACGTATGACAAGGCGCTTTACGATGACCTCGTCGAACGGCATCACGCCGAGGCGCAGCGGAAGCTTCTGTCCGCGCCGGAGGATTACGTGACGCGCAGCATCCACTTTCTTGAGAACCACGACGAGCCGCGTGTGGCGGCGAAGCTTTCTCCTGTGGAAAATCGTGCGGCGGTGCTTGCCATTCTTGGTTTGCCGGGCATGAGGTTTTTACACGAAGGTCAACTGACTGGCGCGCGGATCAAAATGCCGGTGCAGCTAGGTCGGCGGCCAGTCGAAGCAGAGCAGGGGGAGATTAAGGCTGCGTACGAGTTGCTGTTGGCGGTTCTAAAAAAATCCGAAGTCGGAGTGGGACGCGGGCAGATTCTTTCACCGCGCGCGGCGTGGGATGGAAACCCTACGGCGCAGAATTTCATCATCGTGTTGTGGCAGGGAAAGGGGGCAGGCTTTGATCTAGTGGTGGTGAATCTGGCGTGGCATCCGAGCCAGTGCTACGTGTCGTTGAATGTCGCAGGACTTGCTGATCGCGATTGGACGATGCGCGATCTCATGAGCGAGGAGAATTACGAACGCGCGGGAAGCGATCTGGCGCAACAAGGGCTTTACCTCGATGTCGCGCCGCACGGAGCGCAGTTGTTCCGCTTCGGGCCGAAGGCGTGATGCTCAGAGGCTCTCAACGGAACAGATTCTTTGCCTTCTCGAAGAAGCTCTTGCTGATCGGATTCACGTTTTCGTCGCACGATTCGGCGAACTCTTGCAACTTGGCTTTCTGAGCGTGGGTCAGTTGCGCGGGCACTTCCACGTTGATGCGGACATGCAGATCGCCGTGGCCGTAGCCTTGAAGATTTTTCACACCTTTGCCGCGCAACCGGAACATCGTGTTGGGTTGTGTGCCAGCGGGGATTTTGATCGTGGCCTTGTCGGTGAGCGTGGGCACTTGAATCTCTGCACCCAACGCAGCTTGGATGAAACTCACGGGCACTTCGCAGAGCAAATCATCGCCATCGCGTTGGAAAATCTCGTGCGCCTTGAGATGCAACACCACGTAGAGATCGCCCGATGGTCCGCCGCGCAATCCGCTCTCGCCGTTGCCGGACGAGCGCAATCGCGAGCCTGAATCCACACCTGCCGGAATGCGTAGCGTAATCTTGGATGTCTTATCTTTGCGGCCTGAACCCTGGCAACTGCGACAAGGTTTCTCGATGACTTTCCCTGCGCCCTGACAATGTGGGCACGTTTGCGCGATGCTGAAGATACCGCGTGAGGTGATGACTTGTCCGCGTCCATTGCACGTTCCGCAGGTGCGCGTCTTTGAACCAGGCTCGCTACCGTGACCGGAACAAGCGTCACAGCGATCGGGTTTGGTGACGGAGATTTCTTTCTCGCAACCAAGCGCGGCTTCCTCAAACGAGATTTCCAGATCGAATCGCAGATCGTTGCCGCGTTGCGCTTGCGTGGGATCGTTGCGTTGTCCGCCACCGCCAAAGAATTCGTCAAAGATGTTTCCGCCACCGCCGAACACATCGCGGAAGATGTCGAACGGGTCGTGGAATCCGCCGCCACCACCGCCACGTCCTGCGCGGGCGCGGGGATCGAAGGCGTTGTGGCCGTATTGATCGTAGGCAGCGCGCTTTTGTGGATCGCTGACGGCTTCGTAGGCTTCGCCAAGTTCCTTGAACTTTTCCTCGGCAGTTTTATCGCCCGGATTTTTGTCCGGATGATATTTCACGGCAAGTTTGCGGTAGGCTTTCTTGATCTCGTCCGGGTCCGCATCCCGTTTCACTTCGAGGACTTCGTAGTAATCGCGTTTGGCCATCTGGATTAAATTAAAAATTAAAAATTAGAAATGCAAAATTGAGAGACGCGGTCATCCCGCATTCTGACTTTTTATTTTTCATTTTGAATGGGAGTCGGCGATTTCGCGACGACCACAGTTGCAGGGCGGAGGAGTCGTTCGCGGATTTTGTAGCCTTTGCGGAGTTGTTGCAGGACGTGGCCTTCGGGCACGTCGGCAGATTCCTGCTGGGAGACGGCTTCGTGAATGTTCGGATCGAATGGCTTGCCAGTGGCGTCCACTTCTTCGAGGCCGGAATCGGTCAACGCGCTCTTGAGCTGCGATTGGATCATGGTCACACCGTCTTGGAGCGACTTGAGACCTTCGGCGGAACTGTTCTGTGCGGCGGCGAGAGCCATCTCGAAGTTGTCGAGCACGGGGATGATCTTGGAGATCAAACCTTCGGTGGCGTATCGGAGCGCGTCTTGTTTCTCGCGGGCGGCGCGCTTCTTGAAATTGTCGAAGTCCGCCGTTGTGCGGACGAGGCGTTCCCAATTTTCGTCGGCCTTCGCTGCGCGGCTTTTGAGTTCCTCGAAGGCTTCGGCTGAAAGCGTTTCTGGCGCGGGCGCGGCAGGAGTTTCATCAGCGGTCGCGGATGCATCGGTTGCGGCTTCTGTGACGGACGGGATGTTTTCGTCGGACTTTTTCATTCGGGACAAACTGCGTTTTACGTAATCAATCAAGGCGCGGAGGTTAAATCATCCGAGGCGATGCGCGCAACAGGGATTGTGCTTGGAGTGGAGCGCGGTTGTGTCTGTAGGATCAGCCGTTGCGCGTCAGAGCGACGTGCACATGGGGATTGAATCTAACACTACTGTTTGGTGAGGCTGCTGCGGCTGGTCTTCGACACAGCCGCATCTCCGGGGCAAGATGTGGAATCGGTGCATTATTTCCAACGTGTCTCGCCAGTTTTTCAACGTGAAGTTTCAATTGAATCCTCGACACCACTGAGGATCTGACAACAGACTTTATGACCGTTCCAATACAATTGAATCGACTCATAAAAAGCATTTTCCGCCAGCACTGGATTTGCCTCGTCGCTCTGATGTTTGCCCCGGCGTGTCACTCGGCAACGCCACCAACCACCACCGCGAAAGAGTTCAAGGGCGCAACGCCGCTCGAATGGTCGGTGCGCATGGCGGATTCGGAAACGTCGCGGCTCGGCGATAAGCGCGCGTGGCGTCCGGGGCGGAGCGTGAAGTGGGATTACACGGCGGGGTTGTTCACGCTGTCGTTGCTCAAACTAAATGAGAAGATTCCGACGCCTGCGTACGTGGAGTTTTCGAAGGACACGATCGGGTCATTCATCACGGAGGATGGCGGCATCCAAGGTTACAAGATGGCGGAATACAACATTGATAACATCGCGCCGGGCAAGACGGTGATCGCGCTTTACGAACTGACGAAGGAGGCGCGTTACAAGAAGTGCGCCGACATGCTCCGCAAGCAGCTCGACACACATCCGCGCACAAGTCAGGGCGGTTTCTGGCACAAGGAGCGTTATCCAGCGCAGATGTGGCTGGATGGATTATTCATGGGCGCGCCGTTTTATGCGGAGTATGCGAACGACTTCAGCGGCGGTTCGGCTGTTGATCTCGAAGACGTGGTGAAACAATTCCGATTGATTGACGAACATCTCTACGATCCGGCAAGCCAACTTTATTATCACGGTTGGGACGAGAAGCGCGTTCAGGAATGGGCGGACAAGACGACGGGATTGTCCTCGAACTTCTGGGGACGTGCGATCGGTTGGTGGGCGATGGCGCAGGTGGATGTGCTGGATTTCTTGCCGAAGAATCACAAGGGTCGCGCGGAGATCATTGCGCTCATCAAGAAAACTTCAGATGGCATCGTGAAACATCAGGATGCGACGAGCGGCGTGTGGTGGCAGGTGATGGACAAGGGCGGCAAGCCGGGCAACTACCTCGAAGCCACCGCCTCGGCAATGTTCGTGTACTCGATGGCGAAGGCGGTGAACAACGGCTATCTCTCGCGGGATTATGTTCCCGCGATCCTCAAAGGTTACGACGGCATCATCAACAAGTTCATGAAGGTGGATGGCGGCGAGAAGGTTTCGCTCACGCGTTGTTGTTCGGTGGCGGGGCTGGGATACGGGCGGGATGGTTCGTATGAGTATTATCTGCGCGAGCCGGTGATTGATAACGATCTCAAAGGTGTGGGGCCGTTCGTGCTCGCGGGCATCGAAGTTCAGAAGCTGCTCGGCTTGCCGATGACCGTGCGGAAAGATGCGAAGCAAGCCGCCGCCGCGAAACCCTCCGTGGCAAAGGAGTGGGCGCAGTTGCCGGAAATCCTTTCGCGCATCTATGCGCCAATCATTCCCGGTCGCGAATTTTCCATCGTGGACTACGGCGCGGCGGCAGATGCGAAGACAGATTCGAGCGAGGCGATAACGAAGGCGATTGCTGCTGCATCCAAAGCGGGCGGCGGACGTGTGATCGTTCCAGCGGGCGAGTATCTCACCGGGCCGATTGAGTTGAAGAGCAAGATTGAACTCCACCTCGACCACGGTGCAACGCTGAAATTCAAGACCGATCCGAACGCGTAACTGCCCGCTGTGCGTTCATGGTTTGAGGGAATGGAGTGTTACAACTATTCGCCGCTCATCTACGCGTATGAAGCCGAGAACATCGCGATCACTGGCGAAGGCGTGCTCGACGGTCAGGCTGCGGACGAGAATTGGTGGTCGTGGAAAGGGAAGAAGGAACACGACTGGAAGGACGGAATGCCCAAGCAGGATGCGGCTCGCAAGCGTCTGATGAAAATGGTGGAGCAAGGGACGCCAGTGGAAGAACGGCGTTTCGGCGCGGGCGATTATCTCAGGGCGAGCTTCATCGAACCGTTCCGTTGCAAAAATGTTTTGATCGAAGGTGTGCGCGTGCGCCGCTCGCCGATGTGGGAATTGCATCCAGTGCTTTGCACGAACGTCATCGTGCGCGGCGTTCATATCGTGAGTCACGGCCCAAACAATGATGGTTGCGATCCGGAAGCGTGTCGCGACGTGCTGATCGAGGACACGGTGTTCGATACGGGCGATGATTGCATCGCGATCAAGTCAGGGCGGAACAATGATGGTCGGCGCATCGGAATCCCGACTGAGAATGTGATCGTGCGACGTTGCACGATGAAGGACGGGCACGGCGGCGTGACCATCGGCAGCGAAATCTCCGGTGGTTGTCGGAATGTCTTCGTGGAGGATTGCACGATGGACAGTCCGAATCTGGATCGCGCGATCCGGTTCAAGTCAAACGCGGTTCGTGGCGGTGTGGTGGAAAATGTTTTCGTGCGCAACGTGACGGTGGGCACGGTGGGCGACGCGGCATTGCAGATTGATTTCGTTTATGAGGAAGGCGCGAACGGTCCGCACAAGCCCGTGGTGCGAAATCTCGTCATCGAAAACATGACGGTTGCAAACGCCAAGCGCGTGCTGGATGTGCAGGGCTTTCCGGGTTCGGAGATCAGCGGTGTGCGGATACACAACTCGAAGTTCAGCGGCATCAAGAGCGATGACGTGGTGAAGGAGGCGGATGTGAAACTGGTGGACTGCGTGGTGGCGCGGAAGAAATAAGCCACAGAGGCACGCAGTTTAGCCACAGATGAAACACGGATGGACACAGTTTCGGTGGGGCGAGGCTACCTCCGTGTCTTAGTAATTGTGTATCCGCAGATTTCAACGATTGACGCAGATATGAATCAGAAAAAAATCTGTGGGATCTGCGGACTCAGTTTCGGTGGTTTTGGTGTCCCGACTAGTTATGAGACGGCTTCCAAGTGTGCTTGTGGGCTTGGATTGTTCAGGCTCTTCGAAAAAAGTTTGAGAAAGTTATTGCACACGAGTTCTTCACTGCTAGTATCCGCGTCCCGTCATCTGATAACGGCAACCATTTGCAGGTTCAGACGACGGTTCAAAAACGGAAAGATGCTCACGGCCAACACCGTGACATAGTAAAAATGAAAGCCAGACTTTACACAAAGTACGTCAACGATGTCGTGCCCGCTCTCAAGGCGAAGCACAATTACTCCAATGTCCATCAGATCCCGCGCATCGAAAAGATCGTGGTGAACATGGGCATCAGTGCCTCGTTGGAAAAGGGTGCGATTGAAGATGCGGCCAAGGACTTGACCTCCATCACGGGTCGCAAGCCGGCCATCAGCAAATCTCGCCACGCCATCGCCAACTTCAAGCTCCGCGAAAACCAGCCCATCGGTTGCCGTGTGACGTTGCGTGCGGATGCGATGTATGAATTCTTTGATCGCCTCGTGGCTGTGACGCTGCCCCGTATCCGTGACTTCCGAGGATTGTCTCCGCGGAAGTTTGATGGTCGAGGCAATTACACGTTCGGCATTTCCGATCAATCCATTTTCCCGGAGATCGAATTGGAGAAGGTCAAGCGTCAGCAGGGTATGGACGTGACGATTGTGACGAGTGCGCCGACGGACGCGCAGGCGTTGGATTTGTTGAAGCACATGGGCTTTCCGTTTGCGGAGAAATAATTAACCACAAGAATTTATGGCAAAGACGTCATGGTTGGAGCGCAACAAGCGCAAAGCAGCAACGGTGAAGAAATTCGCCGCGAAGCGTGCAGAACTCAAAGCGAAACGTGATTACGCGGGTCTCGCGGCATTGCCCCGTGATGCAAGTCCGACGCGTTTGGTGAACCGTTGCTCGATGAGTGGACGTCGCCATGGTTACATGCGCAAGTTTGGTTGTTCGCGCCTCACATTCCGTGAAGCGGCGTTGAACGGTTTGATTCCAGGAGTGGTCAAGGCGAGCTGGTAAGCCGTCAAGTGACTGAAAAGTTTAAGACCAAGAGTTTGTTATGATTGATCCGATTGCAGACATGTTGACCCGCATCCGCAACTCCAGCCGCGCGCTGTTGCCGACCGTGGTCATTCCCCATTCGCGCCTCAAGGAAAGCCTCGCGAACATCCTCAAGCAGGAAGGCTACATTTCCGAGGTTGCCGTTGACAACACTTTCCCTAAGACGATCAAGGTTCGCCTCAAGTATGAAGGCAAGAAATCTGTGGTCGAGGGATTGAAGCGCGTCAGCAAGCCTGGTTTGCGCAAATATGTCGGCGCGACGGAAATCCCGCGCGTGCTCGGCGGATTGGGTGTGGCGGTGGTTTCCACTTCAGAGGGAATCATGACCGGCCAGCAGTGCCGCAAGAAAAACATCGGCGGAGAATTGCTCTGCTACATCTGGTAAGAGGACTGATTTTATGTCGCGTATTGGAAAACAACCGATTGCCATCCCCGCCAAGGTCAAGGTGGAGGTCATAGGGCAGAAAGTTAACGTCGAAGGACCCAAGGGAAAACTCGCCTGGGAATTGCCCAAGCGCACCAGCTTGAAGGTGGAAGGCGATAAGATTGTTGTCTCTCGTGATGGTGAAGACGCCCAGGCCAAAGCGTTGCACGGATTGAGCCGCGCGCTTGTCAACAACATGGTCAAGGGCGTGTCCGATGGTTTCGTCAAGAAGCTTGAGATTCAAGGTGTCGGTTTCAAGGCTGCTGTCACAGGCAAGCTGGTGAACCTGAGTCTCGGATTCTCGCATCCTGTCAATTACCCAATCCCGGATCAGATCAAAGTCACGGTGGAAGAAAACACCAAGGTTACGATTGAAGGCCCGGACAAACACATCGTCGGCAAGGTGGCTTCCGAGATTCGTGCTTATTATCCGCCTGAGCCTTACAAGGGCAAGGGAGTCCGTTACGTCGGCGAGAAGGTCGAGCGCAAAGAAGGCAAGACTGTTCAGTAATAATTGATTTATCCATCACGGCCAAAACCGTGGTCCAAAGAAAATGCAAACGCAAAAAAAACATCGTCTTGAACAGTTGCGCCACTGGCGTGTGCGGAAAAAAGTCGTCGGCACAACCGAACGCCCGCGAATGAGCGTGTGCTTCACCAGTGCGCACATCTACGTTCAGATCATTGATGACAGCGCGGGCAAGACAATCGTGTCTGCCTCGACTCGCAGCAAGGCGATGAAGGGCCAGAAAGTCGGAGCGAACGCTGCGACTGCGAAAATCATCGGTGACACGGCGGCGAAAGCGGCTGTGGGTTTAGGCATCAAGGCGGTTGTATTTGATCGCGGTGGGGCACGGTATCACGGCAAGGTCAAGGCGCTCGCGGATGCGGCGCGTGAAGCTGGTCTCGTATTTTAATTTGTTATGGCAAACGAATCTGGAACAGAAGTCATTTCTAAAGAGGCGGCGGCTACTGCGGCTCCGGCCCCGGCAGCACCAGCACGCTACGGCGGCGGCGGTGCCGGCGGACAACGCGGCGGCGGCGGACGTGGTGGGTTCGGTGGCGGCGGCGGTTTTGGCGGCGGTCGCGGGGGCGGCGGTGGTCGTGGACGTCGCCCAGACTCGGACCAAGGGTTTGATTCAAAAGGTGAAGAGCTCGTCGAGAAAGTCGTCTTCATCAATCGTTCATCTAAGGTTGTCAAAGGCGGACGTCGTTTCAAATTTAGTGCCCTCGTTGTCGTGGGCGACAAAAAAGGCAAGGTCGGCCTTGGCCTCGGCAAGGCGACTGAAGTTTCCGATGCGATCCGTCGCGGTGGAGAGCTTGCGCGCCGCAAGATGGTTTCTGTGTCGCTCAAGGACGCAACCATCCCGCATGAAATTTTGTGCGAGTTCGATGGTGCAAAGATCATCCTTCGCCCGGCATCACCCGGAACAGGGATCATCGCGGGCAAGACGGTTCGGGCCGTTCTGGAGTCCGTCGGTATCCGCGACATCTTGACCAAATCACTCGGATCAAAGAACGCCGCGAACGTGGTCAAGGCCACGATGAGCGGGTTGCTCAAACTCCGTCTCCGCGAAGCCATCTACAAGAGCCGCGGTCTCGAAATCAAAAAGGTGGCCGCTCCTGTGGCTCCGACAGCTAACTAATTTTTATGCGACTACACGATCTCAAACCCCGTCCCGGCTCCAAGCATCGTCGCAAGCGTCTTGGTCAGGGCGAATCCAGCGGACGCGGCAAAACTGCGGGTCGCGGTGGTAAAGGCCAGACAGCTCGTTCTGGTAGCTCCATTCGTATCGGATTTGAAGGCGGTCAGATGCCTCTCATCCGTCGTATCCCGAAACGCGGATTCAACAACGTCCGTTTCGGCACGCGTTACATCCCCGTGAACCTCGATGCGTTGAACGCGTTCGATGATGGGGCAACCGTGAACGAAGCTTCTTTGCGCAAAGTCGGCTTGATCAATGGTCGGGGCGACGGCGTGAAAGTGCTCGGCACTGGCGAACTCACAAAAAAATTGACTGTGTCGGCTCACGCGTTCAGTGCTTCTGCAAAAACGAAGATTGAAGCCAAGGGCGGCAAGTGTGAAGTAGTCTCCGTGGCGAAAGCTTCGGCGGCAAGGGGTTAATAGAAAACGCTTCCAATCATGTTCGGCTCACTCGTTCAGACCTTTACCAACTGTTTCAAGATCCCGGAACTGAAATCCCGGCTGATCTTCACGATCCTGTTGTTGACGATTGCGCGCCTGCTCGCGTTCGTTCATGTGCCTGGACTGAACACCGACGCGCTGGCTGATTACTTTGATAAGAACAGCGCGGCGAATGGTTTGCTCGGCATGTACAATCTCTTCACCGGTGATGCGATGCGTCACGGTGCGGTGGGTGCGCTCGGCATCATGCCCTACATTAGTGCCACGATCATCATCCAGTTGTTGACCGCCGTTGTTCCGATGTTGAGCAAAGCGGCTCGCGAGGAAGGTGGACGCGCCAAAATCATTCAATACGGTCGTTATCTCACAGTGATTTTGTGTTTGATCCAGGGTGCGTTCATGGCATTGAGCTGGGAGAATCCCGGCACATTGTTTCAAGGGTGGGATCCTGCGGTGGACCTTGTGTTAAGCAAAGGGTGGGTCTATCGGATCATCACGGTCATTTTCCTCACCACTGGAACGATGTTGCTCATGTGGCTGGGTGAGCAGATCACTGAACGGGGCATAGGCAACGGGGTTTCACTTGTCATCACGATTGGCATCGTGGCGAGCATGCCTGCGGCGATCATGCAGGTGAAGGGAATGTTCTTCATGGTCAACGGAGTTCCGCCGTCGCATAACAAGAGCGTGGCATTGCTGCTCCTTGCCATGGCCATCATCGTGATCGGTGTGATTATTGCCGTGACTCAAGCGCAGCGTAAGATTCCGGTTCAATACGCCCAGCGTGCTGTTGGCCGCAAGATGTATGCGGGTCAATCCTCTTTCATGCCGTTGCGTGTTAATTATGCAGGTGTGATGCCGGTCATTTTTGCCTCGGCGATACTGATGTTCCCGCAGAAGTTGTTCTCGATGATTGGAACTCGATTCGATATTAAGTTCTTTAACGACGTTGCTTATCACTTGAACTACGGCTCCTTCTTCTACCTCGTATTGTTTGGGATGATGATTTTGTTCTTCTCCTATTTCTGGGTGGCGACACAGTTCAATGAGATTCAGATCGCTGACGACTTGAAGAAGAACGGTGGTTACATCCCCGGTGTGCGCCCCGGACAGCCCACGAGCGATTTTCTGCACAACACAATGAGTCGCATCACGCTGGCGGGTGCTTTGTTTCTGACGGGTATAGCGGTGATGCCGGTTATTCTTCAGAACGCGTTCAAGATTCCGAACGACGTGGCAAACTTTTTCGGCGGCACGAGCATGTTGATCACGGTCGGGGTGATGTTGGACACGATGCGCCAAGTGGAATCGCACCTGTTGATGCGTCACTACGACGGCTTCCTCAAGAAGGGGAAGATTCGCGGAAGGCTCTAGCCGTTTCCGCTCTTAATCCTAATCTCAAACTTAATCGGCAGCTCAAACTATTAAGATCAAGAGGAAGATTGAGATTAAGTAAAACACCGACATGAGCCTCATCAAGACAGAACGTGAGTTGGAGATCATGCGGGTGGCTGGATCGATCGCAGCGGAAGTGTTGGAAGAGTTGGCGGTGTTTGTGCGTCCCGGAGTGACGACGCGGCAGGTGGATGAGTTCGCTGCCGAGCAGATGAAGAAGCGCGGAGCGAAGAGCGCGTTTCTCGGATACCGGAAGTTTCCGTGTCACACGTGTCTCTCGGTGAACGATGAAGTGGTTCACGGGATTGCGAATGACCGGCAGTTGAGATTTGGCGACATTGTTAGCGTGGACTGCGGTGTGACGTATAAAGGTTACATCGGCGACACGGCGACGACGTTGGCGGTGGGTGGGTGTGGGGTGGCGGCGCAGCGGTTGATGGATGTGACGCAACAGGCGTTGCAAAAAGGCATCGATCAGGCGATGGCTGGAAATCGGGTGACGGATATTTCCCGCGCCGTGCAAAAGTTTGTCGAGGGAAACGGTTACAGTGTGGTTCGCGAGTTTGTCGGTCACGGAGTCGGTCGGGCGGTTCATGAAGAGCCACAAGTGCCAAACTTCGTGGATGCCTCCAGCAACCAGAAGTTGCGTCCGGGTATGACAATCGCCATCGAACCGATGGTGAATGTGGGTCGGCCTGACGTGAAAATCTTGAAAGACGGCTGGACAGTAGTGACGCAAGATGGTTCACTATCAGCCCATTTTGAGCATACGGTATTGATCACGGACGGTGAACCGGAGATTTTGACATGCGCGAGGATGCCTTCCGCGTTGAAGGTCGCGTAATTGAGGCGTTGCCGAACGGCACGTTTCAAGTGGAACTGAGCAACGGTCACAAACTGTTGGGGTTCACCACGGGGCGTACGGAGAAAGATTTCGCCGGCGTGAAGTCGGGAGACACAGTGAAGTTGCAACTGACACCGTTTGATCTGTCAACGGGGCGGTTGGTGATGGATAAGAAAACGATTTAACATGAAAGTTCGAGCATCGGTAAAAAAATTGTGCGAGCACTGCAAGATTGTGCGTCGCCGTGGGATTCTTCGTGTGATTTGCACGAACAAGCGTCACAAACAACGTCAAGGTTAAACATTTATGGCACGCATCATTGGTGTAGAAGTTCCGTCGAATAAGCGCATAGACATCGCGCTCCGTTCGATTTACGGAATCGGCCCGGTCAACGCGATTGAAGTTCTCGAACGCGCTAACATTGATCCTTCAATCCGCGCGAAGGACCTCAGCGAAGCGCAACTTTCCCAGATCGTTCACGCGATTCAAGAAGGTAAATACGTGATCGAAGGCGACCTGCGCCGCGAACTCGGATTGAACCTCAAACGGCTGCAGGCCATCAAGTGCTACCGTGGCATCCGCCATTTGAAGAGCCTGCCCGTGCGCGGTCAACGCACCCAGACCAACGCCCGCACTCGCAAAGGTCCGCGCCGGACTGTCGGTGTGCAGCGCAATCCGAACGCCAAGACCGGCATCCACTAAACTGAATTTGTATGGCTGAAGAGATTAAGAAAAAAACCGCTCCCGCTAAGGAAGCGAAAACTGACGCTGCTGCGGAAAAACCCGCAAAAGCCGCCGACGAAACCAAGCCCAAGAAGGGGAAGGCGGGTGCTGCGGCAGTTGCTGACGCAACCAAAGCTGAACCGACTGGCCCCGTTGCCGCGACCGCGCCGACCGCTGCCGAGTTGCTCGGTGAGGACGTCAATGCCAAGAAGATCGTCAAGGCAAAGCACGCCAAGAATATTTCCGTCGGCATCGCGAACATTCTTGCGACGTTCAACAACACCCAAGTGACCATCACCGACATGCACGGCAACCTTCTGGGTTGGTCTGCTGCGGGTCGTGTGGGTTTCAAAGGTTCTCGCAAGAGCACTGCTTACGCCGCTCAGATGGTGGCGCAGGACGCCGCTCGTCAGGCAATGGCTCACGGCATGAAGGAAGTTGAAATCCGCGTCAAAGGTCCTGGATCTGGTCGCGAATCCGCGATCCGTGCGTTGCAGGCCATTGGTCTGGAAATCAGCACGATCAAAGACGTCACGCCCATTCCGCATAATGGCTGCCGCCCGCGCAAGAAACGCCGCGTCTAGTCGTTTCACGAATCACGCAACACGCAACAAGAATTTATGGCTCGTTATAAAGGTCCTCGCGTTCGCATCAGCCGCCGGTTCGGTATTCCGATCTTCGGCCCATCCAAGTATCTCGACCGTCGGAATTATCCGCCCGGCGTCCACGGTCCGAAGTCACGCCGCAAGCTCACCGACTACGGCATGGGCCTTGTCGAGAAGCAAAAGCTCCGTTATTTCTACGGGCTGATGGAGAAACAATTTCGTGGCGTCTATGAAAAAGCTTTGAAACGCCGTGGTGTCACTGGCGAACAGATGCTTCAGATTTTGGAGACACGCCTCGATAACGTCGTGTTCCACCTCGGCTTCGGCACTACCCGTGCCGGTGCGCGCCAGATGGTCAATCACGGCCACATCACAGTGAATGGTCGCAAGGCCACCATCCCATCCTTCGCCCTCAAGGTGAATGACGTGATTGTGGTGAAGAGTAACACCGTCTCTCGCCAGATGGCTACGAAGGCCTTGGAATTGTCCACGAGCCGCTCCGTCCCGGACTGGTTGTCGTTGGGCAAAGACGAGTTTAAGGGAACTGTCATGCGCGTCCCGACTCGCGAAGAGATCAACCCGATCGCGAACGAACAAGCAGTCGTCGAATTTTATTCCCGCTAGTAACCAACCCGTTCCGCTCTGCGGAACAAATAAGAATAACAATTATATGGATGGCTTCGGCTGCCGGGAATAGCAGTCGTCGTCGTCAGATTAAAATTGTTGAAAGGAAAACATGCCAGTACGTCTCGGAAGATTTGAAATGCCCAAGCGGTTGACCAAGGAAGAGTCAACAGCCACGGACACCTATGCCAAGTTTGTCGCTGAACCGTTTGAAACCGGTTACGGCCACACCATCGGCAACTCATTGCGGAGGGTGCTCCTCAGCTCGCTTGAAGGCGCAGCCATAACCTCCATCAAGATTGACGGTGCGATGCATGAATTCGCCGCCATCGAAGGTGTTGTCGAAGATGTCACCGACATCGTTCTTAATCTGAAGAAGGTCAAGTTCAAGGCGCACACTCGCGATGAACAGGTGTTGATGCTTTCCGTCAACAAGGAAGGCGCGGTCACCGCTGCCGACATCCAGACCAACCAGAACATCGAACTCGTAAATCCTGACCAGCACATCTGCACGCTGGACAAGAAGCGGAAGTTTGAGATGGAGCTGACGGTGAAAATCGGTCGTGGTTTCCTCACGGGTGAAGAGAACAAGAAATCCGGTCAGTCCATCGGCGTCATCGCCATTGACTCGATCTTCTCGCCCGTCACCCGCGTGCGTTACGCTGTGGAAGCGGCGCGTGTTGGTAACCGCACGGACTATGACCGCCTCGTGATCGAGATGTGGACGGATGGACGAATCACGCCCGATGATGCGCTCACCCAAGCTTCTGCGATCCTCGCGCATCACCTTGACGTGTTTGTCGGTTACGACAAGAACGCGGTGGAGTTTGAAGAAACCGTGGACAAGCAGGACGACGAAAAGATGAAGCTCAAGAAGCTTCTCAACATGAGCGTCAACGAGATCGAGTTGAGCGTCCGTGCTGCGAACTGCCTGAACAACGCTAACATCACCAGCGTTGGCCAGCTCGCGATGAAGAGCGAATCCGAGATGCTCAAGTATCGCAACTTCGGCAAGAAGTCGCTGAACGAGATCAAGGACAAGCTGACCTATCTGGGACTCGCGCTTGGAATGACTTTTGAACCCGGTCTGATTGACGGACCGAAAGAAGAGACAACCGCGGCGTGATCCGCGCAGAAATTTATGCGACATCTTAAAAGAACAGCCAAGTTGGGACGCACGTTTGAGCATCGGAACGCGATGCTTGCCAACATGGTTTGCAGCCTCATCAAGCACAAGCGCATCACCACCACGCTCGCCAAGGCCAAAGCCGCGCGCTCCGTGGCGGAGAAGATTGTCAGCCTCGGCAAGAAAGGCACGCTGCACGCGCGCCGTCTCGCCACTGCCAAGCTTCGTACTCACGGCCCGACGGTCCAGATGACCAAGGCTGAGAAGACCAAGTGGCGCACGCAGGAAGACGTGATCCGCATTTTGTTCGAGGACATTGCGCCCGCGTTCAAGGGACGTGCCGGTGGTTATACCCGCATCATCCAGCTTGAACAACGTCCGGGCGATGCCGCCAACAAAGCCATCCTCGAATGGGTGGACGAAGTGGTGACTACAGCTCCTGCTCCACAAGCGAAAGCTGAAGCGAAAGCTGAAGAGAAGAAGTAATCACGGCTCAAAAAAATTCAACCCGCTCGCAAGAGCGGGTTTTTTGTTGCCAACAAATCAAAGCCGCAGTCAACGGTTTTGAATCGCCCCTGTTACCCCGTTGTTTCTCCAAACCTTTGACAGCGTCGCGCGAGTCTTTATGCTTCCCTACGTGCGCACGGTCAAAGTTTTTCTAGGCAATCGCAGTTACGACATCAAGATCAGCTCCGGCTTGCTCGGCAAGTTGGGCGCGGAATGCGCGCGTCTCAAACTCGGCAATCGCTGCGCCATCATCACCGACACCAACGTCGGGCGCGAATACGCCAAGCCTGCTTACAATTCTCTTTTGCGTGCGGGCTTTGAACCGTCGCTCGTGATCGTGCCTGCTGGCGAAACGGCGAAGAGTCTCAAGACTGTGCAAAGTTGCTATGACCGGCTCGCATCGGATCGGTTGGAGCGCAAATCATTTATCGTCGCTCTGGGCGGCGGCGTGGTGGGCGATCTCGCGGGTTTCGTGGCGGCGAGTTATTTGCGCGGCATTCCGTTTGTGCAAGCACCGACCACGTTGCTTGCGCATGTGGATAGTTCGGTCGGTGGCAAGGTGGGCGTGAACTTGAAGGCGGGCAAAAATCTCGTCGGCGCATTCTATCAACCCAAGCTCGTGCTGTGCGATCTCGATGCGCTCGCCACGTTGCCCACGCGCGAATATCGCGCCGGTCTCGCCGAAGTCATCAAGTACGGAATCATCTATGACGCGGAGTTGTTCGCGCGATTGGAGCGGGATATGCCAAAGCTGCTTCGTCGCGAAACAAAACCGATTGGTGAGATCATCTCGCGTTGTTGCGAGATCAAAGCGGAGGTTGTCGGTCAGGACGAAACAGAAAGTGGTCTGCGCGCGATCTTGAATTTCGGCCACACCATCGGCCACGGCTTGGAAGCTATTTCGAGTTACGGCAAATATCTCCACGGCGAAGCCATCTCCATCGGGCAGATTGCGGCGGCGAAATTATCTGCGGAGTTGTCCGGACTGCCGGTGAAGGACGTGACGCGTATCACCAATTTATTCAAGTGCGCCGGGCTTCCGACCACGGTCACGCTCAACTCAGCCCAGCGCACGAAGCTGTTCGCCGCGATGAAGCTCGACAAAAAAGTGAGCGCGGGTGAAATCAAATTTGTTCTCGCGAAACGCATCGGCAAAGTCGTCTGGGGTCAGAACGTGCCGGAATCACTGATCCGCGCCACACTCGACAGACGATAATTACTAAAACATGAATTCACCCTCAACGGTTCAACTTAAACGCGATTGCGCTGTCGTTCGGATACCTGCGGGAACGACCGACACGCTCACGAGCGGAACAGAAGTTCACATCACACAAACGCTCGGCGGCACTTACACCGTGCAAGCACCCGGAGGATTGTTCCGCATCGTCGCGCAGGATGCCGATGCGTTGGGGTTGGAAGTCGTGGCGCAACCTGCTGCCGTTGTCACCGGCCCTGTGAACGAACAGTTGATATGGGAGACACTGCGTACCTGTTTCGATCCTGAGATACCGGTGAACATCGTGGACTTGGGATTGGTTTATGACATGCAGATGTCTCCCGCGAAATCCGGCGGCTCGCGCGTGGATGTGAAGATGACATTGACCGCGCCGGGTTGCGGCATGGGGCCAGCCATCGCTGGCGACGCGCAGGTAAAGCTGCTCAATCTCGAAGGCGTGGAAGACGCGACGGTCGAAGTCGTCTGGGATCCGCCTTGGCATCACTCGATGATCACGCCCGCAGGGAAACAGGTTCTCGGATTGGAATGATCCACTTTAAGGCGCGGCAAAGACGACGCGGCTTCCGGCTGGCACACCCGTCATTGTGCCGTAGCCCGCATTTTGTTTCTGGAGCACCCCGCCGCCATACATGTGCAATGCTCCCGTGCCGGGTTCGCGAACCTGACCTGTGAAACTTCCCACGGCGTTCATCACCGTCATCACCATTTCGTTCGGGCTCAGGTTCACAACTTGACTGCCAGCGTTTACACTCACGACGTTATTGAAGCCTGTGATTAAACTACCGCCGCTGAAGTTCAAGACCGCTCCAGAAAGATTCAACACTTTACCGCCAGCGGCAGGCGCGACGTAGATTGAACCGATCGCATTCAGCGAGTTTGTGAATCCGAGCGGAAAGCTGGTTGCGCTTGCGCCAGCCTGCTTGATCCAAACGAGTGTTCCGTTCAAGTCGCTTGTGGAGAGATTTGCAAACGCCAGCCAGCTCACTACTGCGCCTTTGCCTGAATAGGAGGAAGCGAACAACGGCCAATCACCGTCTTCAGTCACATACGCGCTCTGCGAAAACCGCGTGCCATCGGCAAGCGTGCCGCTCATCGTGCCAAGACCATCAGCAGCCACATGTAACGTCGCGTAACCATCGCCAGCGGGCCGAGCTGCATTTCCCGCCGTGCCTAGAATGACGATGGTGTAATCACCAGCGAGCGGTGAAGTCGCAGCGCAGCGTCCACCTGATAGCGGAGAACTCCAAACACCGTCTGTGACGAGGCCGAAAATCTGTCCAGCTTCTGAACCCTGTCCGACTCGCAACTCAACTGTCAGCGCAGAAGAACCACTCCGTGCGATTACATTGGTGGCAGTCAGATTTGCATCCAGTGTTCCAGAGAATGGGACTCGAGTAGTGCCGATCTGCAACCATGCGGCAAAACCTCCACCGGAACTGAGCGCGAGATTGAACTGACCTGCGGAGTGGACGCGCACAGCAGCGTTCTCGAAGAACAGTCCGTT
>CAMCWI010000032.1 GCA_945882065.1 Akkermansia muciniphila | reverse complement strand
CTTCACCACATCGTGGCCGAGCACGCGTGCCGAGCCGGAACTCGGAGCGAGAAACGTGGCGAGGATTCGCAGCGTGGTCGTCTTGCCCGCGCCGTTCGATCCGATGAATCCGAACAAGTCGCCCTTGTTCACCGTGAGATCGAGATTCGACAGCGCAGTCATCGCGCCGTAAGTGCGCGTGAGGCCGAAAGTTTGCACCGCTGGAATGGGAGGAACTTCGCTCATAGAATTAAAAATGAAAAATTAGAAATTAAAAATGGGGGACGAAACTTCCGCATCGCAGCAAGGCTTTCTGCGTCTTGTTTGAAATTTTGCATTTTGAATTTTTAATTTCAACCGGCACACGCCACAACGTATTCGACGCCGTGCGCTTCGTCTTGAATTGGTTGATGGCTGGCACGGGCGACGAGTCCGGCGACCACGCGAGCAACAACGCGCCTCCATGCTTCACACTTGCAGACAAATCCAATCCGGGCGACGCAGGGAAATTCATCCCGCCATGCACCTCGGCAACTTCTCCCAACAACGACGCCGCCATGCTCGCCATCGGCAAGTCGTCAATGTGCCCGCCACCGCTGCTGCCGAAGGCATACTGGCGCTGCCGCAACACTTCTTGATATTCTCCCGCGAGATTCCGCACGAAGGTTTCCGTAGAATTGCCATCGCTCTGTTGCAACTCTATCGTCTTCTTCTGGCCGGGCGAAAATGCCCCAAGATCATAAATCAATTTCCCAATCACGAGCCTTGCAGCAGCGATCGCCTTTCCGCTTTGATTTTCAACCGTCACCGACCAACCATTCGCTTTCGTTTCAATCGAAGCCGTCAAAGGAAGTTCGCCTGAAGTCCACCAATCGCTCAGACACAATTGGCTCGTCCAAACCGGGACATACACATCAGCCCGGAAGTTATCTCCTGTATGCACCAACTCCGTCTTGTCAGAGGTTTGCCCATTGTGCGAAGCCAGATATTCACCACGCAACGTCGCAAACTTGAGCGCGCTTTGCATCGGATACTTCGCGTTCGAGGGCGAGTAGATGGACATGTAACTCCGCCCGCGAAACTCCGCGCGGTCGCCGTTCCTCAAAACATCCACCACATGCAGTTCGTTCAGCTCAGACTCACCCGCACGCAATCTGTAGCCGATGAAATAGATCAGCCCGGAGAAGAACAGCACGTAACACGGAAACGTAATCCAGGTGAGCATCGGCCTGTTGATCTTCTTGAGCCAGAGGCGATCAAACGGCCCGATCACCACAAGATACACGACTAGCAGCACGAGCAACCAACCCACCGGCAGTTTGTGAACCTGACGGCTGTCCAGCATCGCGCCGAAGATCCCATCCGCACCGCTGCCGAAGCCGGGATAATAATTGTTCGACGTGAAAAGCTCCATCGGCACGTCGAGCATCTTCGTCCAGAACGTCGGTAAATCTTTCCACGACTTGAACGGCTCGCGCTCCGGGCTAAACATCAACGCCGTGACGCGTCCCAACCCGCGATTGCCCGTGACGATCAGCGGCAACTCGCCCACAGACACCACCGCTTTTCCATCGCGCAACACTCCCGTCACCACACGGATTTCTGCTGCGTCAAACGCCGTGTCTTTCCCCACATCGCTGAACGCTTCCTGCACGTCCGCGACTTGGGGAAGATTCTGGGACTTAATTTTTTTCTTTTGCTTAACTGGTCCGGTCACCCCAGGGGGATACGTGACAGAAAAGTCCTCCGAGACCAAATTCGTCACAATCGTTCCGTCGCGTACCCATCGGGACAATTCATCATGCCGCGCCACCGCCACGATGTCCTTCGGTTCGACCGGCAGAATATTTTTCAACCACGGCGACCCGCTCACATCCGCCACCTGTTCAATGGCCACGATGAGATGTCCGCCCGCATTCATCCACGCGATCAACGCATTCGCCTGGCTCGAACGCAGGTTCGCCACCGCCTCCGAATTGAGATAGATCGCGTCGAGGCTTTCGAGCAAGAGAGGATTATCCGGCAGCATCGTCGGTTGGAAACGTGTCGAGGCAGGCTGCATGTCCGGCTGATTGCGTTTGATGGATCGCAACGAAACTACGCCCGACGCTGCGCGCGGCAGCGACCCGATGATCTTCGTCTCCCAACCCACTGCGCGCTGCGCCTGCACGCCCAACGCATCCTTCACCACTCGTCCGCGCTCATCCATCAACCGCACATCCCACGGCGTCGGATAACGATTCGGCATGAAGGCCGGGATGACGATTCGCTTCAACGTGCCCGTCGGCAACTCCACCGGCACACGCTGCGTCTGACCTTTGCCATAATTCGCTGGCGTGACTTCGATGATGCCTCGGATGGGCGGGCCGTCATTGAAGATTTCGCAAGTGATCGGAAACCACGCCGCCTCGCGCACCGTTCCGTCGTAACCCGGGAACACATCGAAGCGCAGTTCCGCCCGGGCGCTGGACAACCCGGCAATGGTGAAAACGAGAAGAGTTAATACGCAGAACGCGAGTTGCGCCCCGCGGAGAAGTTGATTGAAAGCCATGTGCATTCGCTGCTCCCCATCGTTGATTGATCCCGTGCAGGCGGATTGATTGCCACACATATACCCAGACCAGCGAGAGGTGAGCAATGTTCAAATTCCGAAAGAAACGGAAACCACGAATGAACACTAATGGACACGAATCAGAGAACGATGCGTTCCCATTCCAACTTGGCGTTCTTGAAATTGAGAAGCACTCCAACACGAAGCTTTGTAATCCGCAGGTAGTTCAACAGCTGCCCACGCTCCACGTCTGTAATCCGATCAACCACCTTCGCATCAACCACAACACTCCCAAAAGCGATGAGATCGGGAACGAACAGCCCAACTTTGTGCCCTTTGTATAGCACGTCGAAATTTGCCTGCTGCTGGAACGGCACCTTTCGGATTCCAAATTCGACGACGAGAGCATTCTCATACGGATTCTCGTGCAAACCGTGACCGATCCCATTCAACACCTCAATGGCCGAACCCACGATTTGATAAACTTCATCCTTCAACAGGAGTTTGTTTTCGGATTCGTGTTTATTCGTGGTTAAGTCTTCATCTGCTTCAAAATCTGCTCGGTGATCGCTTGCACTGCTTTCTCCGCGTCTGCATCAAAACCCACACCTTGAGATTCATTCGTCGGCACGGCGCCAGTAGCACCCGGACGCCATTCGCCGCTGTCGCAAAGCTCGCACTCCTTCATGCTGAAACGCGGATCCACGAAGCCAAGACTCTGCTTGATGTTGAGCAATTCCTTCATCTGCGGCCCGGTGAACGTGTTGATCGGCTTCCCGAGTTGTCCGGCCACAACGATCGTGCGGCAATAAGCCTCGATGATTTCCATGCGCCAGTAGGCTTCCTCAATGTTGTTATGCGACCACGTCACCACACCGTGATTCGCCATGAGGATCGTGTTGTATTGATCCGTCAATTCCGCGACAAGCTTGCCCATGTCCGACGATCCCGGCGTGCGATACGGCGCGACGCCTACAGAACAAAACACTTCATACTCCGGCAACATGCACGTCGGCGGCGCAATGCCCGCCACCGCGAACGCCGTCGCATACGGCGGATGACAATGACACGTAGCCACCGCTTTTGGTTGCCGCTTCATCATCTGCAAGTGCATCAGAATTTCGCTCGTGCGCTTCTTTGTCCCGCAAAGTTGGTTGCCCTCAAAATCCACGAGGCACATGTCTTCCGGCTTGAGTGAGCCTTTGCTGACCAATGTCGGCGTGCAAATCGCGATGTCTTCCCCAACGCGGATGGCCATGTTACCACCGTTGCCGTCCACGTAAGCGCGCTTCCAAAGGCGATGCCCCATCTCGCAAATCTGTTCCTTCAAACTGTGCGCGTAAGGCGAGGCAAAGAACGCATCTAGCTCCGCCTTGGGAGACTTCGAGGTGAGCGGCTTGCTCGGCGGCGTTGGTTTACCAGTCGGCACGGCAGCAGCAACCGCAGCAGATGCAACCGGATTCATCTCTCGGTCTTGGAGAAACTCGCGCGCCGACGGCGTGAGAATGGAATCCGCCGGCAAATTGTTCAGGCTCTGCCCATTGCGAACCATCTGCTCCAGGTCTTTCAAACTGATGACATTTTTCATGACTTAAATTTTTTCTCTGTAGCGGCGCTCATTGAGCGCCGTGCGACGGTCATAGACCGCCGCTACAACTCAACCCTTCCACGGGTTGAAAAACATTTCGTCCACGAGCGCGGTATTGAGTGCGTCCACCGGCGTCGGGACATCAAACGGCTGCGAAGCTTCCGCGCCTTCCTCGTATCCAATCACGTCGCCCACGCCGCCGCCGATAGCATCGTAAACTACCAGGCTCGGGTCTTTGCCCATGCCGCGCGGCGCATCGAGGCCCGCCTCAAACTGTTCGCGGCTGAACGGGCTCACGACGAGAAACCGCCCGCCTTCGAGCGCTTTCACCGTTTTCGCCAACGTCACGCGACCGATGACTGTACCGAGCTTCATATCCTCACCCCCGGTTCAGATTCATCTACGACGCCGATCACCAACCAACGCACCGGACTCTTCTGGTCACCGACGGCATTGCGCGCGGCTTTACCGTCCGACGAAATCACCACTTGCTGATGCATACCCGCGCCGTGTGAATCAATCGCCACCTGCGGCGCGCCTTCGGCCTGACCGTCCGCGCCGATGGGCTGACAGATCACGAGTCGCCAGCCATCGAGGCTCGGATGTTTCCGAGTCGCCACGATGTTGCCTTCGACGCGTGCGAGTAACATGACTCAGTAAATCCTCAAATTGTCCACCATCACGCAGCGGCGGACGCGCGTGAATGTCCGCGGGTTCGTGATACCTTCGCCGGTCGGCGTGGCGATGGAGAAACTCAGATAACCTTCACCACCGAGCCCGAGCCCAGCAGGCGATGGTCCATTCTTCACAAACAACGTGGTGTCGAGCGCCCGCGCCATCGCCGTGATGTTTTCAACGTCGTGCGAGTGTATGATCGCAGTATGCTTGTAACCGTGCTCAGATTGTAGCGACATCGCGATGCCTTCCTCGACAGTTTTCACGCGCACGATCGGGATCATCGGCATCATCTGCTCTTCTTGCACGAACGGATGCATCGCGTCCGTTTCGCCGAAGAGCAACTGCGTGCCAGACGGCAAATCGATTCCGGCGGCCTGAGCCAAAAAGCCCGGGTCTTTGCCGATGAAATCTTTGTTTGTGTGAGCTTGCGCGCATCCACCACCCTGCCCTTCCTTGATGGTGAACGCTGCTTTGGTCAGACTCGCGAGCTGCGCGGGATTAAGTTTCACCGCACCATTCTCAGCAAGGCGCTGCATCAACTTATCCGCAACGCTTTCGAGCACGAACACCTGTTTCTCGCCAATGCAGAGCAGGTTGTTGTCGAACGCCGCTCCAGAAATAATCGCCTTCGCCGCACGCGTCGGGCAGCAAGTGTCGTCCACAAACACGGGCGGATTGCCCGGTCCGGCGCAAATGGCGCGCTTGCCCGTCTGCATGGCGGCTTTGACGACCATCGGTCCACCGGTTACGAGCAGCAGGCGCACATTCTCGTTTTTGCAGAGCGCGTTGAAAGAATCCAGCGTCGGCTTCTCGATGATGCACGCGATGTTCTCGATGCCGATCTCGCGATAAATCGCTTCGTTGTAAGCGCGCACAGCAACGGCGGCGCAGCGAGCGGCGCTCGGATGCGCGTTGAACACGACGGCATTCCCCGCCGCGCAGATGTTCACGATGTTGCCGCTCAACGTAGGAATCGAATGCGTGCTGGGCGTAATCGCGCCAACGACACCGAACGGTGTGTATTCCTCAAGCGTGATGCCGTGATCGCCACTGCGCGCATCCGGCCGCAACCAATCCACACCAGGCACGAGCTTGATCAGGCCGAGCTTCGCGATCTTGTGGTCGAGGCGACCAATCTTCGTCTCTTCAAATTCAATCTTGCCCCAAGCCTCGGCGTTCTTCTCCGCCAGCGCCTTGACGATTTCCTCGATCTTGCGTCGCGCCGCCATGCCGCCGCGCTGAAGCTGCACAAATGCTTCCTGCGCCGCCGCACACGCTTCGTCCGCCGTGGCGAACACGCCGAACTTGCCGCGCAACGCCGGAGCAGACGTGGCTTTCTTGGCACTGCAACCGCATGAATCGTTCTTCACTGCGGCGGGCGTTGGCGCAGCCGGAGCGGAAGTTGTAACGGTTGTCGTCGCGCCGCCGATGCGTCCCAGCACCTCGGCCACCACGTCACGGATCAAAGTTTCGTTCACTGCACTCATAAAATTTAACCACGAATGGATACCAATTAACACGAATCAGAGAACAATCCGTTCCCATTCCAGCTTCGTATTCTTGAAATTCAAGATCACCCCAACTCGAAGCTTCGTTGTCCGCAAATAGTTCAACATCTGTCCTCGCTCTCCGTCGGTGATTCGATCAATCACCTTTGCGTCAACCACCACACTCCCAAAAGCGATAAGGTCGGGAACAAACAACCCAACCTTGTGCCTTTTGTAGAGCACGTCGAAATTGGCCTGTTGCTGGAATAGAATCCTTCTGATTCCAAATTCAACGACGAGCGCATTCTCGTATGGCTTTTCATGTAAGCCGTGACCAATTTCATTCAGCACCTCGATAGCTGAACCCACGATCTGATACACCTCTTCCTTCAACAGCAATTTGTTGTCGGGATTCGTGTCCATTTGTGTTCATTCGTGGTTAGATTTTCCCGCTGTAGATTTGTTTTCCCAACACGTCCACGACATCCACGATGCCGATGATGACGGCGTCCACGGGCGCGTCTTTCATCCCCGGCGCGAGGCGGGCACTGCTACCTTGGCAGAACAAAACCAATTCGCCGATGCCCGCGCCGAGACAGTCCACGGCCACGATGGTGTTCGCGCCGGGGCGGAACTTCGTGGGGTCTTTTTCGTCCACGAGTTGCGGGCGCAGCAACAGCATCTTGCGCCCGCTCATGGCGGGGTCTTTCTTGGTGGCGACCACCGAGCCTTCGACTTTGGCGAGAAACATAGTTTTGCCTTCGTGGTGGCGTCTCGTGAGAACGCCGCAATTTTCAAATGCACGTCAACCGCGCTCTCACGAGCGCAGCCACGATTATTTCTTCTTCGGCAACACCGCTTCCACGTCGCTATGCGGACGGGCGATGACGTGAACGCTGACCACCTCGCCTTTGATGGCTTTGATGGCCTGCGCACCGGCGTCGGTGGCAGCTTTGACAGCGGCGACATCGCCGACGACGACCGCGGTGACGAGGGCGTTGCCGACCTGAGTCATCGGGCCAACGAGTTCCACGTTCGCGGCTTTGAGCATCGCGTCCGTCCCCTCGACGAGGGCGACGAGTCCGCGCGTTTCGATCATTCCAATTGCTTGAGCCATAGTTTTATTTTCGGTTGATGGTTAAGTGAGAAATTTAGTTCCGGGAATTTTCCAAAAGTCGTTTTGTCTCGCGCGCGACGACGAGTTCTTCGTTCGTCGGGATCACCATCAGCTTTACGCGTGAGCTTGGTTTGCTGATGACTGTTTCCGTAGCGCGCGTGCTTGCGTTGAGCGCTGAATCCAATTCAATGCCGAGCCCCTCGAGTCCGGCGCAGATGCCGCTGCGAATTGCGAAGTCGTTCTCGCCAATGCCAGCAGTGAAGACGATCGCGTCCGCGCCACCCAGTTCGAAGAAATAACTACCGAGCCAATGCCGGGCGCTGGCAACATAAACATCCAGCGCGACTTTCGCCTTCGCATCTCCGGCAGCCACAGCCTTGTGAACATCCCGGATGTCGTTCGACACACCGCTGATGCCTTTGAGGCCGGATTCTTTCGTGAGTTGGCGTTGCGCTTCTTCAATCGTGATGCCAAGCGACTTCACCGCGTACGGAATCGCTTCAGCATCAAGATCGCCCACGCGATTATTCTGCGGCAGACCGGATTGCGGGCTCATGCCCATACTAGTGCCGATGGACACACCGTTGCGGATGCCCGTGATGCTGGAACTGCCGCCGAGGTGACAGGAGATCACGCGGAGCGGAGTGCCGTTCACGGCAGTTTTATCGCCGTCCACGTAGAGGTTGCGAACGCGTTCAGCGACATCGTTGCGACCGAGCAATTCTGCCGAGCGTTCGGCGATGAATTTGTGGCTCGCTCCATGAAAGCCCCAACGGCGGATGCCGATGTCGCGCCACGCATCCGGCACGGCGTAGCGCATCATAGCCTCGGGCGCGAACTGATAGAACGCGGTCTCGAACAATCCGACCAGCGGCACTCCGGGCATGCGTTTCCCAAACAGGCGGATGCCGGTGATGTAAGGCGGATTGTGGGCGGGCGCGAGGCCGTTGTAAGCCTCCATCGCGCCAAGGACGCGTTCGTCGAGTCGCACGCAACCGGTGACGTCTTTGGCGATCACCGTTTTGAAACCGACCGCGGCGAGTTCGCTTTCGTTGGCGAGCGCGCCGGCTTCTTTCAGTTGTGCGAGGGAATCCTCAATCGCCTTCGGAAAATCGGCCACGCGCTCGAAGCCGCCTTTATGCAAAAGGCGCTCGGCGTTGTTCGAGAAGTCGAACAACCGCCACTTGAGCGAGGTCGAGCCGATATTGGCGACGAGAATCTTCATTCAATTAAAAATGCAAAATGCAAAAATGGGGCAGCCGTGATCCGGCAGTTCATTTTGAATTTCTAATTTTACATTTTTAATTTACTGCAGCCACTTGCCCAAAATCCCCAGATCGTCGTGCGGACGCGGGATCACTTGGACGGCGATGACCGTGCCCACTTGCGCGGCTGCCGCAGCCCCGGCATCGGTAGCGGCTTTGACAGCGGCGACGTCGCCCCGGAAAAATCCGGTGACATATCCGCTGCCAACTTTTTCCCAGCCGGTCATCGTGACGTTCGCGGCTTTGAGCGCGGCGTCGCACGCTTCCATGAGCGCGCAAAGACCTTTGCATTCAATCATTCCAACTGCTTGTTGAGCCATAATAGTTTTAGTTCTTGGTTGAGAGTTGATGGATTACTTTGCGGCGGCGGCGGTGATACCGAAGGCTTTCAACAAGTCTTCGTGCGGACGCGCGATGATATGCGAGCTGACGAGTTCGCCGACTTTGGCTGCGGCTTTTGAACCGGCGTCCACGGCGGCTTTCACGCTGCCGACATCGCCCTGCGCGAGGACGGTGATGAGGCCGCCGCCGATGGGGATGGTTTTGACCAACTTGACGTTGGCTGCTTTGACCATGGCATCACTGGCTTCCACGCTGCCGATGTAGCCTTTGGTTTCGATCATTCCTAATGCTTCACTCATTTTTGTTTTCTCCTGTTTGGGTGTTAATTGGTTCGTTCGCGAAAATTATTTTATCAGTTCAACTGTCGTATCCGGCTGCAAGTTGCACGCGTTGCCTTCGTCAGTGTCAATGTGGACTTCCAGTTTGAAACTCTTGTCCACGCGAGCCAGCATCTTATCGAGAGTGATGCCGCAATCGCCGCCGATCTTGAGCTTCATCATATCGCCATGCTTCACGCCGTAGAAGTCGGCATCGGTCGGACTCAAGTGCGCGTGACGCAATGCGCGGATGATCCCATCAGGCATTTCAAAAAAACCATTCGGCCCCATGAGCATCGCGCCGGGAGTTCCCTTGATGTCGCCGGATGCTTTCAGCGGAATGTCGAAACCGAGTGCGATGGCGTCTGTGTAAGCAAGTTCAACTTGGTTGAGCGTGCGGCACGGACCGAGGATGCGGAGATTTGAAATCACGCGACTGCGCGGTCCGATGAGCGTCACGGTTTCCTTCGCGGCGAACTGCCCTTCCTGATAAAGCCACTTGTGAACTTGCAGCTTGTAGTCTTTGCCGAAGAGAGCTTCAACGGCTTCTTGAGTGAGGTGGCAATGACGCGCGCTGATGTTCACCACGAGAGGATTCGGCGAAGTCGCCGCACGCGGCAGCGGTTTGCCGAGGCGCGAATAAACCGCCTGTCGAACCATGTGTTCGACCACGGCTCGGTGCGGAGCAGATGCAGCAATTGCCATAACGCGACAAGTTTTGACTGATTTCGTCCATCCGTCAACAAATATCTTGCAAAATCTTCCAACATCTATCATCCTGTTGCCAGAATGACGTCAGAAGAGCGAAAACACCGATTGGAGAGCTATCTCCAGGAGGTTGAGTTTGCGTCGCTGGAGGATTTGGCCAAGCACGTTGACTCGTCCATTTCCACCGTCCGTCGCGATCTCACGGTGTTGGAAGCCGCTGGAAATTTGAAGCGCACCCACGGCGGCGCGCGCATCGTAACGCCAAAGTCCGACGAATTCACCTTCTCCACGCGCGACACGCATCAACTCGATTCCAAGGAAGCCATCGGGCGCGCCTGCGCCGAACTCATCCGCCCGAATCAAAGCGTGATCATTGACGCGGGCACGACGACTTTCCACGTCGCGAAACATCTCGAAGACAAGTCGCCGCAGATCGTGACCAATTCCCTACCCGTCGCGAATCTCTATTCCTCCGCCGGCAAAGTGGAACTCGTCCTGAGTGGCGGCGTGATTTATCCACGGCTCGGCGTCCTCGTCGGCCCGCTCGCAGTAGAAGCGTTTTCAAAAATTCACGCCGACGTTGCCGTAATGAGTTCCGGCGGCATCACGATGGAAGGCATCACTAACTCGCACGGCCTGTTGATTGACATCCAACTCGCCATGATGCGTGCGGCAGCCAAAGTAATCTTTTGCCTCGACCACACTAAGTTCGGTCGCCGCTCCGTCTCGCAACTCTGCGATCTCTCAAAAGTCCACACCATCGTCACTGATAGCGAAGCTCCAGCGGAGTTGGTAAGCCAACTTCGGGCGAAAGGCATTGAAGTGGTGATTGCCCAAATCAGCAATAATTCTTAGTCTCGGTTTACATGCGCTTAATTCTGGTTGATCCAAGCAAGGAAGCTTGCGATGTGATGCAATGGCGGTTTCGTTCGCACCCGGAAGTTCAAGTGGTCTGCGGACAATTCGAGACTATTCCTTCATTTGACTGAATTGTCACCGCTGCCAATTCGTTCGGCCTGATGGATGCAGGCATAGATCGGGCAGTGGTAAAGTTTTTCGGAGAAGCCGTGATGCACAGTATCCAGAAACGGATCTTGGAGGACTACCTCGGCGAACAACCAGTTGGCACATGCCTGTTGATCCCGACAAATCATGCGCGTCATCCATTCGTCGCCCACGCGCCGACAATGCGCGTCCCGCAAAATATCAGCGGGACTGACAACATCTATCTCGCAATGTGGGCAACGCTGACAACCATTCACCGCCACAACCGCACTGAAACACGAAAGATTGATGCGGTCGCCTGTCCTGCGCTAGGCGCTGGAACTGGTGGCGTGGACTTGATTGAAGCTTCACTCCAACTGTGTCTGGCATACGAGCATTTCCTCAAACCACCGCAGTTTATCAATCCGACCTTTGCCCAACAGCGGCACGAGCGAATCCATTTTGGAGGTAAGTGGGGATTTCAAAATCCTCGACCTCCGACACAATAGAGTCAGGCAAAGGATGTCAGGCAAAGGATTGCCCTCCCGCGAGCGTTTGTTCATAATCCCGCCTCGTCCAATCGAATCAATCAACGGTAAATAATCATGAGCAAGAAATTTAACATCGCAATTGTCGGCCTTGGTTTTGGCGCGGAGTTCATTCCGCTCTGGCAAAAACATCCGCACACCAATTGTTACGCCATCTGTCAGCGCGATCCCAAGAAGCTCGATGCCATCGGGGATTACTTCGGCGTGAAGACGCGTTACTCGGATTTCAAGGCGCTGCTCAAAGACCCGAAGGTGGACGCGGTGCATATCAATTCGCCAATTCCCGATCACGCGTGGATGAGCATCGCGGCGCTCAAGGCCGGCAAGCACGTCGCCTGCACCGTGCCGATGGCGACGAGCATCGAGGACTGCAAGAAGATCGTCACGCTCGCGAAGCAGACCGGCCTCAAATACATGATGATGGAGACGGTGGTTTACGCCCGCGAATATCTGTTCATGAAGGAACTGCTCGACGCGGGCGAACTCGGCAAACTGCAGTTCGTGCAAGCGAGTCATCAACAGGACATGGACGGCTGGCCGAATTATTGGCCGGGTCTCCCGCCGATGTGGTATGCGACGCATTGCGTTGGACCGGTTGCGGGACTCATCGGCAAGCCGGCGGAATATGTTTCGTGCTTCGGCTCGGGAACGATCCGCAAGGATCTTGTCAAGTGCTACGGCTCACCGTTCGCTGTTGAATCCGCGCACATCAAGTTTCAGGGCACGGATGTGAACGCCCGCATCATCCGCAGCCTGTTCGACACGGCGCGGCAATATCGCGAGAGCATTGATGTCTATGGTACGAAGAAAACCGTCGAGTGGCCGCTGGTGGAGCATGAACCGCTGATTGTTCACACCGCGAAGAAGCCTGAGCCGAAGATTCCCAAGCCGGTGAAATGCCCTGACTTCGCCAAACTGCTGCCGAAGAGCATCGCGAAATACACGACGCAGGGCGTGTATGACTCGTCGAAGAAAACGCATCTGAGCTTCACGCAAGGCAGCGGGCATGGCGGCAGTCATCCGCATCTGGCGAATGAATTTGCAATGGCGCTCGCCAAGAATCGCGATCCATTTCCGAACGCGAAGCAATCCGCGAACTGGACATGTGTCGGCTTGTGCGCGCATGAATCCGCGCTGAAGGGCGGCGCGATCGTGAAGCTCCCGGCGTTCACGCTGTGAAATCGGAACACAGGTCTCAGACGCGCCACATTATTTCAAACGCTTCCACTCCGCGTCACGTTTGGTTACGCTGACCTTGTGAGTGCTGATTCCAAATCGCGTCGTCGCAAGATCGGAACTGTCTGCATCGCCATCGCCATCCTGATGCTTATCGCTGGCGAGACGGTGCTGAAGGGCAGGTTGTCCGGAGTGCCGTTGCTCTGCTACTGGCTGGGGTGTTTTATCTTCACCTCAATCGCGGCAGGCGCGGCGGTGATTGATGCGGCGCGCGTGGGGATCGAAAGCCGCGATGCTCAAAAATCCCTGATAGAAGACACGCTCAAGGAGATCGAGAACGGAAAACGCTCCGGCAAACGTTCAGAGAAGAAATGACGTGCCCATGCGGTTTTTGAATCCCTTCATCCATCAGATCGAAAGCACCGGGGCATGGTCGCCGTGGTGTTTCCTCGGCATCTTCATCGCTGCCTCGCTGATGATGATCTGGCGATTGGAGGCGATGAGCGCGGGCGGCTTTGAGGGTACAGTGCTGGGAACGCTCATCATGCCGTATTGTTCCGGTGTCGGAAATTTGATCTTCGCTTTTCTCATCGCGCATCAACGCGGCCCCGGCGAAGAAGTGTTGACCAACGCCATCGTCAACAATGTCACGAATCTCACCTTGCTCATCGGGCTGCCGGCAATTTTCTGGCAAGCGAAACAATCCGGCGGCGCGAAAGGCAAATCCAAAAAAGACGGCGCGTCCGCCAGCCCGGACACGAATCGCTTCTCCGTGATGCTCACGTTGCTGGCGGTTTTGTTTTTCACCGGCGCGCTCTGGGCTTTGGGGCGAGATGGGAAGATCACGTTCAACGACGGCCTCGTGTTGGTAGGGTTGTTCCTGTTCTGGCAGACGTTTCATGTCTTTGAAGTTCTCAAAACAAGCGGTGGTGAGGGCAAGTCGCTTGGCTGGAAACTCGGATTGAACCTCTCGCTGCTCGCCGTAGGAGCTTACGCGTCCTACGTGAGCATTAACTGGATGGTGACATGGCTCTCGACGATCAAAAGTGGTTTTTTCAGCGGGCAACATCTGGGTTGGTTGAGCGGCTGGGTGATGGTGTTGCCGAATGCGATCCTCGCGCTCTACTACGGCTGGCGGCGCAGACAAGACGTGGTCTATGCCTCGCAAGTCGGCGACGCGCACATCTGCATTCCGCTCTGCATCGGAATTTTTGCGCTGCACCAGACGCTAAAGCTCCCGGATATTTTCCTGACAGGCGTTTATCTGATCAGCGGCGCGGCGGTGGTTCACTTTGTCTTCATCGTGACGCTTGGCAGACTGCCGCGCTTCGCGGGCTTCACGATGATCGTGGCTTACGGTTGTTTTCTGAAAGTGGGATTGTTTAAGTAGGAAGACTCACGGCGTTCTGAGAGAATTTTCAAGAAACCAGAAAAGTGGGAACGGAATCATATCCATGGTTATCCGGTTTTCTTATCCCAACCGACCAAGTCTGCGTTCCTCGGCCAACAGTGTCTTGAACACGCGCCCGCTTGTCTTGAATCAGGCCAGAGTTTTTCCAAAATGCCATAAGCCCATTGCACCCCATCGCCTGACTCTCACCGCCAGACACGCATCACCGCACTCCGTCCCCGGAGTTTTATCCGCGCTCGCCCCCGGTTGGTGTTGAACATGCTAAAAACGTTTCAATTCGTGATTTGTACCGCACGCATGAAGTGCGTTTTGATCCCGTGAAACTATGAATTCAGTCGCAGTGAAGATTTTATTGGTCGAGGACGATCCGACAATGGCCGAGATGTTGGGAGAATTCTTCCGATCCGCCAACACGACCCTCACTCATGCCCACAACTCCTCCGAAGCACTAACTTATTTCCGCAAGCATACTGCCGACTTGGTGTTGCTCGATCTCGGACTGCCGGGGTTGAACGGTCTTCAATTGCTCACTGAATTAAAATCGTCCCCGCGCACGAGTGAAATCCCCGTCGTCATCCTCAGCGGACGCAGCACGCCGCCTGAGATCGTGCGCGGATTGGAATTGGGCGCGCGCGATTACGTGACCAAACCGTTCGATGGCGTGGAACTTCGCGCCCGCGTCAACGCAGTACTCGCGGCACGGCAGGAGATCACACATCTCAAAATTTCCAACGCCGCTATCTCTGAAGAGCGTGACGAAGCAGTGAAGGCGTTGAAACGCAAAGCAGAATTTCTCGCCAACATGAGCCACGAGATTCGCACACCCATGAATGGCGTGATCGCCATGTCCGGCTTGATCCTCGAAACGCCGCTCACCTCCGAGCAACGCAGTTACGTGGACACCATTTATTCCAGCGCAGAATCGTTGCTCACGATCATCAACGACATTCTCGACTTCTCGAAGATTGAATCCGGCAAGTTAGAGTTTGAAAACCAACCCGTTGACCTCCGCACCTGCATTGAGGAAGCGCTCGATCTGCTCGGCGCGAAAGCGGGCGAGAAACAGATTGATCTCGTTTATCAGATTGAAGACGGCGTGCCCATGAATGTCCTTGGCGATGTCACGCGGCTGCGGCAGGTCATCGTTAATCTCGTCGGCAACTCCGTGAAATTCACCGATCACGGCGAGATCGCCACCTTGATCAAGGTCGTGTCCGCCCCTGAAAACCTGGAGAATCCCACCACACCTTGGCAGCTTCATTTTTCGGTGCGCGATACCGGCATCGGGATTCCGCCGGAACGTCTCTCGAAACTTTTCAGCCCTTATGTCCAGGCGGACGCCTCCACCGCGCGCCACTTCGGGGGCACAGGTCTCGGCCTGTCCATCAGCCGTCGCCTTGTGGAATTGATGGGCGGCAAGATGTGGGCCGAAAGCACGCCTGGCAATGGCTCGACGTTTCAATTTACCCTCCCGTTTCAGTCCGCGCCCCAAAACAGCGTCTCCGTTCTCGATCACACCCAACCCCAACTCGCGAATCTTCGCCTGCTCATCGTGGACGACAATCCCACCAACTGCCGCATCCTCGCATTGCAGACCGGCAAGTGGGGCATGAACGCGCGCACCGCATCCAGCGGCGAACAAGCTCTCGCGTGGTTGAAAGCTGGAGAAAATTTCGATGTCGCCATCCTCGACATGCAGATGCCGGGCATGGATGGATTGATGCTCGCGTCCGAAATCCGCAAGCTCCCCAGCGGCGTTGCCCTGCCACTCGTGCTGCTCAGTTCCTTGGGCGTGCGCCCAGACAGCCCGAAGTTTGTACACGCCGGTTTCGCCACCTGCCTTACCAAACCGATCAAACCCGCACAGTTATTTGAATCGCTCATCCGCGTCGTCTCCGGGATACGCACCGCTCCCGCCGCCAAATCCGCTCCCAAGCTTGATCCAAAACTTTCCACGCGTATGCCACTGCGTGTTCTGTTGTGCGACGACAACCTTATCAACCAGAAGGTTGCTACACGAGTACTCGGCCAAATGGGCTACACACCGACAGTCGCAGGCAACGGCATCGAGGCATTGCAAGCCATCGAAGCCGCGCCGTTCGATCTGGTGTTCATGGACGTGATGATGCCGGAAATGGACGGACTTGATGCCACGCGGGAAATTCGCCTGCGCCAGCAAGACCGGGCCACGCATAAAAATTTCAAGTCCCCCATGATCATCGTGGCCATGACCGCGAGCGCAATGCCTGGCGACCGCGAGAAATGTCTCGCTGCAGGCATGGATGATTACCTTTCCAAACCTGTGCGCCCGGAAGATGTGCGCGCTGTCATCGAACGTTGGGCAGCAAAAGCAGCACTCGACACAGAGACAACTGCGACCGATTCTGCCACACATACCGCAAGTATCATGTCCCAAACTGACAAGCCTATGAAAGACGTGCCACCTGTTGACATGGATCGGCTGAACGAATTCACCGAGGGTAATCCAGAAAACCTTACGGAACTCGTTACGCTCTACGTCCAACAAACCACAAAACAAATCGAACAGCTTGGCGCAGCCATCAAAGCCGAAGATGCACCCGCCGTCCGCCGCATCGCCCACAGTTGCGCTGGCGCGAGCGCGACATGCGGCATGAAACGGATCGTTCCCATCCTGAAAGAACTCGAACGCCAAGGCGATGCAGGCAAACTCGTCAACGCTGGCGAATTGTTCGCGCAAGCGACGCGCGAGTTTGAATTGATCTGTACCGCCATCGCGCCCTATCTCGCTCCGTCAACCAACTCAGCAACCAAAGCCTGACCATGAATAAGATTCTCATCATTGAAGACGACTTGGTTGTCGCCAACATCTACCGCAACAAACTCGCGGTGGACGGATTTCAGGTGGATATCGCCCACAGCGGCGAAGATGGACTCTTCCAGATCACAAAAGATAAGCCTGACGTGGTAATTCTTGATCTTTGCCTGCCCAAGATGAACGGCGTGGAGGTGATCACAAAAATCCGGACTGACGCAGCCACAGCGACGCTGCCCATCATCATCTTTTCAAACACCTACCTGACTACACTCGTGCAGCAGGCGTGGAAAGCAGGCGCGAACAAATGCCTTTCAAAGGCAAACTGCGCGCCCAAGGAAGTCGTCGAAGCCGTACGCAACGTGCTGGGACAAAAAACCGAGCCGGTCTACAAAGGCGGGACCGTCTTCACGCCGCGCGCGAAGATTGCCGTCGCACCGAGCAAAGCCAGCACGCACACCGAATTTCACACCACGTTCAACAGCGCATTCCCATCGAGAATCACCAGGCTGCGTAATTCCATCAAAGCACTCTCCAAAGCCACCACCGATGCCGAGCGCACACAACACGCGTCTGAACTGTATCGCATCGCGCACAAGCTCACCGGCGGCGCCAACGTCACGGGATTCCGCCTCGTCGCCCAACTCTCCGAAGCCATCGAAGCACTACTCACTGAGTTGCACGAGAAGCCTGCAAACATCAACGCCTCCAACATCCGCACCATCGCGAGTGCCGTAGATTTACTGCCCGCCCTTTTTGAACACGCCTCCCGGACAGGTGCGCAGGAAAACCATGTCTCCAACATCCTCGTCGTGGACGACGAACCCATCGCCCGCAAAGCCGTCAGCCAGGCACTGGACCGGGCCAAACTCAAATCCGTGGGCGTGGACGACGCGAATACCGCGCTCAAGATGCTTTCTGAAAACTCTTACGATCTCGTGTTTCTAGACATAGACATGCCTGAAATCAACGGCCACGAACTGTGCAGCAAACTTCGCTCGTTGCCGCGACACAGAAGCACGCCCGTCGTCTTTGTGACGAGCAATACCGACCTGAAGAACCGCGCCAACTCCACCATCAGCGGCGGGAATGATTTCATCGGCAAACCGTTTCACTTCCTAGAACTCGCCGTCAAATCCCTCGTCTATGTCCTGCGCGCAAAAGTCCAGCCGCAGAAGGTAGCTTGAACACATATTAAGAGTCTGTCGGACTTTTTTTAAGGCGGGACGTGAGAAGTGAACAAGAGAATTGAGGAGCGGTCGAAGAGAGTAACATCGGACATCGCTTCAAGAACACCGACCGGAACACGCCACTGCTGTTGCCCCGGATATGAGCGACTGGGTGGCCGAGAATGATCTGGTACACTTCATCATTCAGGCTTTAGACCGGTTGCCGCTATCCACCTGGCGACCGCCCGCTCGCCTCCATACGGTGCGGAGGGGCCGTGGTCCCGCAACCAAGGTTCGATCCATGACCCAGGACAAACAACTGCTCAACGTTGCCCTCGATCATGTCGTAGAAAAACGGCGCTTGGATCAGACATTGAACACCAAGGAGTTTGCGGTTCTCGCCGGCATCTCTTACTCCACAGCTCGCGACTGGTTTCGGCAACCGGGCTTTCCCGCTTTTCGTGGCTATGTGTTTTGGCAGGACTTTATCCAATGGCGCACTGCCAAGAATGGATTGCTGCCCGCCGATGAACCCTCCACTCGCCGGACAGAATTTCAGCGTCCCGTCGAAACAAATAGATTGATGCAGTATTCGCCCAGAGTGGCGAAAATTTTGTGCGATGCTGGCGTAAACTAAGCCTGAACCTTGGTGGGAATGCACTTGCGAGCCAAAAAAGGGATGAATTTTACCCCGTTTTACTGCCTCCCGAAAGCCCCTGCTTTACTTGCACTTTACTTGCACATCTTCGTAAGTCCCTGATTAAAAACATGGAGCGGGTGAAGGGAATCGAACCCTCGTGACTATTGTGGTGTAAAGTGGTGTCAAATGGTCAAGTTTTACGTTCGCTGCCAAAACGATTTTTGCCTTCCGCTTGCTCCGCTACTGCTGATCTTGAATATGATATCCTACGGCCTGATAGCCACGCACGCGCTTGGAATACATTGCCGAAAATACCGGCACACAGCCATCTACATAGTCGTAAACTATGACCTCACGCTTGTTGTCGTGCAGACGATGCAGGCGGCCAACATATTGTTGCAAGGTGCCGCGCCAAGATATCGGCATTGCCAGGAAAAGTGTGTCGAGACGTGCATCATCAAATCCTTCGCCGATGTAACGGCCAGTTGCCAGCAGCACTCTTTCTTCCGCGTCAGGAATCGCCAACAGTTGTTCCGTGATGGCGTGCCTTTGTTTCGCCCCCATGCCGCCCTTCAGCACCACGATGTTTTTCACCAAGCCAGCCAATCTTGTGGCAAATTCATCCACTTGATTGGTGCGTTCGGTCAGAAGAATGGGCGACCGACCAGCCTTGATGGCGCGCAACAGATCAACGCAGATAAGATCATTGCGAGATTTGTTATCGGCCAGTGCTGCATACAACTCATGCATCTCCGGTTTCTCGGTTGAGGGCGGCAATCGAAAATTTGTCGGCCGCGGTATGACAATGTGGTTGAATGGTCGGGCCAGCGCCTGTGCTTTTGCATCCACCCGATAACGAATTGGCCCGCACTGCATGATAATGATCGGGTGATGCCCGTCTTTTCGCTGCGGCGTGGCGGTCAAGCCGGTGATGTAACGCGCTTTCACCTGCCGCATCACTTGTTCAAAACTGACCGCCGAAAGATGATGGCATTCGTCCACAATGACGTGACCGTAGTTGGCAACAACATCGTCCACGACTTGTTTGCGATTCAGACTTTGGATGACTGCCACGTCAATGATCCCCGTTGGTCGGCGCCGACCGCCACCGATTTGCCCAATTTCCTTGATGGGCAGATTCAGAAATGCAGCTAACCGCTCGCGCCATTGGTCAAGGAGTTGACGGCGGTGAACGAGCACAAGTGTGTTGGTCTTTCGTGCCGCAATCAGCCATGCGGCGATAACGGTTTTGCCGAAGGCGGTCGTGGCGCTCAAAATACCGTCATCGTGGGCAAGCATCGCATTCGCTGCGGCTTGCTGGTCAGGGCGAAGCTGCCCGTGAAACTTCAGATCAATCGCCTGACCTGCGAATCGCTGGTCATCAATTTCCACGGAAACCTTATGCGATTCGAATAGACCCGTGATTTCACCAAGACAACCGCGAGGCAAGGCAACGTGTTTTGGAAACTCCTCCGCACAGCGGATGATGCGCGGTTTGCCGAAAGTGGACAATCGCATCGCCTGTGCGCGATAAAACTCTGGATTTTGAAACGCGGCGAGCCGGTGCAGGCGATTCAGCATCGCGGACGGCAATCCTTCCTTTTCGACATAAATCAAATTACTGCGAACTACGCGCACCTTCGGCGGTAACGGGCCGGATATGATTTCATCCTTTTTCTTCCGCGATGGCGGCAGCGTCCAAGGATCTTCCGTTTGATCATCGTCGGTAACACTGTGCCGCACACCGACGATGTCTCCGCTGCGGGCGAACTCGCGGACAGTGTTTTCAACTTCTATAAGCGTCATCCGTCGGATGCTCGACAGAAACGCCCATTGATCCGAGTGCGGATTGAAATTGGCATCGAGAAAAACGCTATTCCCGTTGCCTCGGGGCAAGTGTTGCAACGGCAGCGCGATGAGGTTGCCGAAGCCGCCTTTCGGCATTGTGTCCTGGCTCGGGAAAAAGCGGTCATAGGAATCCAGGCCGAGTTGATGCCGCTGCTCCATTGTCCGGGTGAGGATTGCCGCGCCGAGTTCCCGGGCGAGGCGGGCGGGCAGCGGTGCTTCAAAGAAAATCCAGACATGCCCACCCTTTCCAGATCGGGAGCGTTCGAGAACTGCGGGCAACTTCCATTCTATGCAAGTTTTAAGAAATGCCCGCACGTCGTCTTGCCATGTCGCTTTGTCGAAATCAGCAGCGAGGAGCCAACATGTTTCATCGGTGCGCAGTGCATAAACGCCAGCCGTTAATTTGCCGGTGAGGTGATCGTGAATCACTTGATCCGTCAATGGAAAGTATTCTTTTGGCGCATCAGGTTTCTTTTGGAATGAATTACTCCACGTTTTTTTATAGGCAGGCGAATAGCCGGTCTTGCCATTCCGACCTTCCCAGCGCACGGCATAGACATCTTCGCGTCCGCGAAAAAGACTGCGGAACAATCTCACCTTTTCATCCGGGCTAGATTTGGCTGTAACCGTGACCTGTGTGCTGGACTCGGAGACAATTTGGACGGCGGTGACCACCGGTGGAATGCCCAACCGTTCCCGCAACTGTCGATTTTCCACCTGTAGCCGTTCACATTCCGCCAGCGCTTGAGCAAGCTTTGAATCGATGGAGTCCGAGACGCTCATAGTTGAGTTCGCCTGCCGGCGTCATAGCCTCAGCTTACGGAAAAACTGGGTAACCACACTGAAATGTTTCCCGATGTCCGGCTCCAGTCCGCATTCAACCGCCATCTCCGCAAATGGCCTGGACCATGATGCCGGCGGCAAAGCGAGGTCGTCCGGAATTTCATGAGTCTTCCGCCGTTGAAAAGTTTCACGGATGGAGTTCGACAGGCGGGCAGCATCCAATTTGGTTTGTTCGATCAAAAGAATCAAATCCACCAAATCTTTGACGCGGGTATTCTCCCGGATCACTCGCGGCAAAGTGTAAGCGTGGAGCTTTTCGGCGAATTGTTCTTCCGGTGAAACTGCTGGGAAGTTCATTTTGGTAATGCCAGCAAACCCCAGCCAGTCACGGCCGGAAAGTGATTCGTATGGCTGGCGCAAAACATCGCCCGCGCTCACGTCCAAGTGAAACTTCACGAATGAACGTCCCGCCAATCGCGCATCAACCGGAAATCGTGCGCCGCCATAGGGTGCGGCATCCAAGTCTTGCATCGCATTGCCAAACACAAAGGTGAAAAAATCCAGCAAGTCCAGCTTGCCCGCTTCGCGTAGTGACTCGAGAATATTTTCCGCGTTCGCATCCCAATCCGCCTCCGGCATCGGAAGCTGTGTTACCGCCAGATCTATGTCGCGCGTAGTTCGAGCGGTCTTTAGGCGCAATTCCATGGCGTAACCACCTTTCAGCAACCACGGGGCGTTTGGATTTGTAAACAGTCGGCAAAGCAGTCGGTCGAATGCCGCCTGCCGACGAACCCGTTGCAGGTCGATATTTTCCAACTGCGCCAATTTTTTTAGGCGGTCTTCCAGCGCGGTGCGGAATGCGGTGGCGGAAGCGTATTTTTGTGGCGACTTCATCGCTGACCCTCAATGAGCATTTCGTCAAACCATTTTGGAATTTGTCCATGATGGCGTAGTTCCGAAATCTCACGCATGGTAATCAGCCCGCGTTGCCGCCCTTCCCTCAGAGCCTGTTCAATGATGTCGCGGGAGACCGATTCAGCTACTGCCAGTTCAGTGATGGCACGAAGCGGTCGAGTCACAGCGAAGCCATGCCGCTGCAGAACGTCTTTCTCATCCAGGCTCGCGCGGTGTAACACCAGTATCTTCGGTGTTATTGAAGTCCGTCGGAAGGTGGGTGGAACCGTCATGTGCAGTTTGGACGGATTGACGTCTGAAAGTTCATGGATGCTAAGTGCAGTTTGGTGCGAATAAACGCCTTCTGGTGCACCGGCTCGGTTGCGTGACCACAGATAATAGATAACTAGTTGCTCCTCATTTGACTGAGGAAAACGCGCCAGCCGGTAGAGGCCCCGCTCGACTCGCACCCAATTCCCAGATTTGACGTGATGGGCTTGGCTTCCCAGCTGATAGCCGGCCTCGGCCGCCTGTTTGGCGGTGAAATAGCCTTGCTGCCCCTCAATGCTATCGAAGAGTGCAGCCGGAACGTTTTTTTTGGCGCGACCAACCATT
>CAMCWI010000031.1 GCA_945882065.1 Akkermansia muciniphila | reverse complement strand
CAGCTTCAGCCCCGTGTTCAGATAACTGTAATGCCGCAGCCGCCGTTCGACGAACTCCAGCTTATACTCGCTGCTCTTGAAGATGCTTTCGTCGGGCTCAAACTCGATGAACGTGCCGTTCGGCTCTTTCGTTTTGCCGGAATCTTCTTTCTTGAGTTTCCCGATCTTGAACTGTGCTTCGGCGAATTCCCCGTCGCGATGACTACGCACGAGAAAATTTTTCGACAACGCATTGACCGCCTTCGTGCCGACGCCGTTGAGGCCGACGCTGAATTGAAACACCTCGTCATTGTATTTCGCGCCGGTGTTGATCTTGGAAACGCAGTCCACGACCTTGCCGAGCGGAATGCCGCGCCCGAAATCGCGCACCGTCACGCGATTGCCATCAAGGCCGATGTGAACTTCCTTGCCGTTGCCCATGATGAATTCATCAATGGCATTGTCCACGACCTCCTTGAGCAGCACATAACAGCCGTCGTCGGGATGCGCGCCACTGCCGATGCGCCCGATGTACATGCCCGTGCGCAGCCGGATATGCTCCAGCGAACTCAGCGTCTTGATCTTGCTCTCGTCGTAAACTGCTTTGGATTTCTCAGCCATAAAAAATTCGTGGCGGAGAAGATGGGAGAAAATCGGGCGGGAGGAAATGCGAAAGTGAGGTGCCTTGCGTTCCAATTGATTACGCCAGCTCAACAGGATTCAATTCGTTTCGCCGTGGATCGGTCACTGGAAAATAACCCTGAGCAAGGAGTTTCCGGACCAACTCTTCACCATAGTGAGAACGCCCGTAAGCAGCCTCTGATTCACTGATACCAACGACATGATAAAAGTCGAACGGGGCCGAATCCAGCTGGGCGGCTCTTGGAAACCCCGAAGGTGGAGCGAGCAATAAAAACGTCAAAGCTGACGGCTCAGGTTGAATTGAGCCACGCAAAGGGATACGGTCGTAATCACCCAACGGCGAACTGTTGGGAAATCGCCCGTGGCAAATTAGGATTTGAAACGTCATGACTTGGAGTAGCCTGCGAATCGCCCAATCGGACTGCTGAACGGTTTCAAAAACAAATTCACAACCTAATCTCGAAGGAGTTGTTGGGTCTGGTTTGTCTGCCTCCCAATCGTTGGACATGCCGGATGTCACATAAAGCCACGATTGACGGTTTGCCGTCGGGGCAAACTCGAACACACCATAGTGAAGCCATCGTGGGTCCAAGGATTCTTGCTTGAACATTCCAGTGATCATGTCTGCTGGAATAGGAAAGATGCCCCTGCTTTCTTTCCCGAACAGTGACGGATAAAGCACCACTTCACGATACTCCCAGACTTTTTCAAACCACTCCTGCCACTCCGAATTGGTTTCTGGATTTGCCATGGCGCGAGCTTGCCCTTCGTCCCACTGGCAAGTCAAACGGGAATGCCCCTGTGCCTGAATCCCCCCATTGCGGGACGGGCGCAAGAATCGTTTCCCCCATCCAAAAGCGGCGGTGGACACACGCCATGGGTTTCGTTCCGATAGGAACAACCGGAAATTAGCCAGCCACAACGTGGCTGGGGTCCGAGCAAATATGACCCCGTCCCGGATGGGACGATGGATCATCGCCCAATTTCCATCGTCCCTGCCGGGACGTGGTTTTCTCTCGTCAACAATCCAGCCACTTCGTCGCTGGCTAATTTCCATTCGTCGCTCTGCGACGTTTCGTTGCGAGGTTGCCTATTACCCCTGCGCCTGAATCGCCCATTGCGGGACTGGCGCAAACATCGTTTCCACCATCCGAAAGCGGCGGGCGAATTCATGGTTCACCGTTTGTTTTGCTCAGGGCAAAACGGTCTTTGATTTTCGAGAAGGCTTGGTCAACTGACATCGCGTCTGTCTGAATCATCAACGCGCAATCTGTCGGCTCCTCCCACTCGCCGCCTGCGCCTGTGAGATAAGGCATGTTGCCGCTGGCGGCTTTTTTCCATAGACCCTTGGGATCGCGGGCAACGCACGTTTCGAGTGTGCAGCGCAGCCAGATGAATTTCACGTCGGGAAGTATTTCAAGGATGCGGGCGCGATGCGAACGAAGCGGTGTGACGAACGCGGCGGCGACGTTGACGCCGCACTCGTTGAGTTGCCGGCAGCAAAACGCCATGTACGAGAGGTGCAACAGGCGTGCGTTTTGATCCATGTTGAAGTTGGCAACGGTCTGTCGCACTTCGTCGCCGTCCAGCAGGACGTAGCCGGCGGATTCGTTGACCACGCGTTTCGCGAGTGTGGATTTACCGGACGCGGGCAGGCCGAAGAACCAGAGTGTTTGTCCTTTGATTTTTATTTTCATCGCGAACTCGTGCAGTGGTGATCTGTGTTCTTAATCTTAGTCATGCTCTTCATCTTGATCTCGGAATGACGGGAGAGATTAAGAGTAAAAATAGGATTTAGAAATAATTCTGTCATGGCTCGTGCATCCTGTTCTCAGGAAACTTTTTCCACGCCGTCGTTGCCGAGCCGATGATTCAAACGTCCGCTCCGGGGGTGGCTCGCACGATAGGGAGGCCGCGATGAATGTCCGACCGGATGGTTTACGCGCAGACACAATCCTGCTTTACCAATACACGCCTCCGCTCAGGTCGAGTCCGCCGCCGATGATGACGGATTCAGGCGTGATGCGGCGGCTCACTTCAATCAATCTTCCCAACGCTCACACACTACGGAAACATAAAACAAAAAGCCGAACCAGATTGCTCCGGTTCGGCTTTTGTTGCGCCAGTTGACTGGCGGGAAGTTATTCTTCGATGAACTTGATCGAACGGCCCTTTTCGGAACGCTTGCGCAGATTCTCGTCGAGCACCTTCTTACGCAGGCGCAGATTCTTCGGTGTCGCTTCCACGTATTCGTCCACGTCAATGTATTCGAGCGCACGTTCCAGCGAGAGCTTGAGCGGCGGCGCGAGCAGGATGCCTTTGCCATCGCCTTGCGAGCGCATGTTAGTCAGGCGCTTTTCCTTCACTGGATTCACCGGAATGTCGTTCTCGCGCGCGTTTTCGCCCACGATCATGCCGACATAAACTTCATCGCCGGGCTGGATCATCAAGCGACCGCGCTCTTGAACCATGTTCAGCGCGTAGCTGGTGGCTTCGCCGCCGTCCATGCTCACGAGTGAACCGTTCTTGCGCGCGGCGATCTCACCACGATCTTCGCCGTACTCATGGAACAAGTGGCTCATCACGCCCATGCCCTTCGTCGAGTTGACGAGGTCGGTTTCAAAACCAATCAAGCCACGCATCGGCACGAGGGCTTCCACGGAAACCTGGTTGCCAACGTGATTCATGTTCGTGATCTGCGCTTTGCGACCGGAAAGATTTTCCATGATCGTCCCCAAATTTTCGGTCGGAATTTCCACGAACAACTTCTCGATGGGTTCAAGCGCGTTGCCAGTAGCGGCGTCTTTCTTCCAAAGCACTTCAGGACGCGATACGAGCACTTCGTGACCTTCACGGCGCATCTGCTCGACGAGAATCGCGATCTGCATTTCGCCACGACCACTGACCGCGAAAATCTTCGGGTCACTCGTCTGAGCGATGCGGAGGGCGACGTTCGTGCGGATTTCTTTCACCAAGCGATCCCAAATATGCCGCGCAGTGACGAGCTTGCCGTCCTTACCCGCGAGAGGGCCGTCGTTCACGGCGAATTCCATCTGAATCGTCGGCGGATCAATCGGGATATACGGCAACGCCGGACGGGCTTCGCTGTCAGTGATGGATTCACCGATGAACACTTCCTCGAAGCCCGTGATGCCCACGATGTCGCCCGCGTGCGCTTCTTGAATCTCAATCCGCTTCATACCTTCAAAGTGGTAGAGCATCGTGATCTTGCCTTTGGCAACTTTGCCAGTGCCGTGACGACAGATCGCCGGATCACCCACCTTCACTTTGCCTTCGTAAATTTTCCCGAACGCGATACGCCCGAGGTAGTCGGAGTAATCCAAGTTTGCGACGAGCAACTGGAAACCATCGCCCGCCTTTGCGCGCGGCGGCGGGATGTGTTTCACAATCGCGTCGAACAACGGCTCCATGGTGCCGCTGACGTGATCGAGTTCCACCTTGGCGTAACCTTCCTTAGCCGAGCAATAGATGAACGGGAAATCCAACTGCTCATCAGTCGCGTTGAGCGACATGAACAACTCGAACACCTGATCGAGCACCTTCTTGGGGTTAGCGTTCTCGCGGTCAATCTTGTTGATGACCACGATGGGCTTCGCGCCAGCTTCGAGCGCCTTGCGCAGCACGAAACGTGTTTGAGCCTGCGGACCTTCGGCGGAATCCACCACGAGCAGCACGCCATCAATCATGTTCATGATGCGCTCCACCTCGCCGCCGAAATCGGCGTGTCCAGGAGTATCCACGATGTTGATGTGGTAATTCTTGTATTTGAACGCGGCGTTCTTGGCGCGGATGGTGATGCCCTTTTCCTTTTCCAGATCCATCGAGTCCATCAAGCGAACCTCGGAGGATTCGTGCTGGTTGGCGCGGAAGGTGCCGGATTGTTTTAGGAGACAGTCCACGAGCGTGGTCTTGCCGTGGTCAACGTGTGCGATGATCGCGATGTTTCGGATGTGCTGCATATCGTAAATGACCGGTTCGTTCACGTCGCATGAATAACAGTTGCATCACCATGATGCGACCGGGAAACACACTGACCGAAAGTCAGCGGGGTATGCGACGGACTCTGCCGGGTCGCGTAGGATGCGGGATTATCGCCAAAGGTCAAGAAATGCCTGCGGCGAAAAATGGTTGAGGGCGCAACTCAATTTCTAGCAAGCGACGCATGCGTAGCGGACAACCTGGAGGGTTGACGGAAATTAGCCGGGGGTTGCGGAGGCTGCGAAGCGAGGCGACGACACCCCCGAAAAGCGCGGCAGGGTTCACGACCCTGAAGATGTTGCAGAGGTCTGGCATCCCTTCAGGATGCGGGTTTGATTCCACGACTTCCGGGGGGTGTCGCTCCCGTTGGTCGCTCAACCCCTGGCTAATTTCTGGCATCGCTCCGCGATGCTGGGAAAGCCGCTTCGCCGAAGCCTCTTAAAAACTGAGATGCGCCCCAATCCCACACTGCCACCGCACATTTGGACTTTAGACCTTGGCCTTGAGACTTTAGACTCATACGAAATGAACAGCGTTATCATCGTCGCCGCAGGTAAAGGCACGCGCATGGGAGCGAACGTGGACAAGCTCTTCCTCGAAGTCGCCGGACGCCCCGTCGTCGCGCACACATGGCAACGCTTCAACGACGCGCCTTGCATTGATGAAATTATCCTCGTCGTCCGCGACGGAATGCAAAACGCGTTCGCCGAACTCGCGTTGCAATTCAAACTCACCAAGCCAAACCGCTTCGTAATCGGCGGCGACGAACGTCAGGACTCCGTGTGGAGCGGTCTTGTCTCTCTCTCGCCTTCTACCAAACTCGTCGCCATTCAGGATGGTGCGCGGCCTTGCACCACGCTGGAGTTGATCGCTGCCACGCTTGATGCTGCGAGAGAAACCGGCGCCGCCGTCGCCGCACAACTCGTCACCGACACGATCAAGGAAACCTCCGATGGCAACACGATTTCCATAAACGTGGATCGCTCCCGACTTCGCGCAGTGCAAACGCCACAAACATTTCGCGTGGATGTCATCCGTCGCGCCCTCGCTGAAGTCCGCACCCGCAATCTCCACATCACAGACGACACCGCTGCGTGTGAGTTGATCGGCCAACCTGTGCGCCTTGTCATGAGTGCCGCGCCGAATCCCAAAGTCACCACGCCCGCTGACTTGCCTTACATCGGCCTGTTGCTGGCTCAAATGGCTCAAGCTTCATGCTGATTCTAATACCGTGACCACTCCCCTGCCCGATCATTACGCGACGCTAGGTTTGGATCGCCATTGCACCGATGCACAAATACGCACGGCGTATCGCCTGCTCGCAAAGCAACTGCACCCCGACGTAAATCACGGCACACGCGACGCCATCGCGCAGACGCAGGCACTCAATGCCGCTTACGAAATCCTGAGCGATGCCGCTCAACGCAAAGCCTATGACGACGAGCTTTGCGCCCGTGGGAAACAGCCTGCTCGCAAAACAAAATCTCAACGCAACATTTCGCAAGACGTGTTTCTTCGCATCGAAGAACTGTTGCGTGGGTCAAAACTCGATGTGCGCGTGAGCGACCCCGCGAATCCCAACGGCCCAGAAACCTACGAACTCATCGTTCCGCCGGAAACCGCGCCCGGCGCAAAGTTCAAGCTTCCGCGAACGAGCGCATCTGGCGAAGGATTCGTTCTCGTGCGCGTGAAAGTTCGCCCGGACTTTCATTTCAAAGTGCGCGGCTCGGACTTGCGATGCGATCTGCGTATCAGTTCCCAACGCGCGACGCAGGGCGGAACGGAGATGGTTGCGACTGCGAACGGCTCAAGAGTGCGTGTGCAAATTCCGCGCGGCGTCGACCGGAACGAAATCATTCGCGTGTCAGGTGAAGGCTTGCCCAAGACACGCGGCGGACGCGGTGATTTGCTCGTGCGAGTGGTTTATCGGCCAGAGGTGCAATTCACCCGCTCGAAGGAGCGGTGATGGTAGGGCGCGTCACTCCGTGCGCGCCGTCGTCTGGCTGTCAAAAGCGGCGCGCACGGAGTGACGCGCCCTACCAAGCGAACTTACTTCACCAGCGAGTAATCCGTTGCGCCCAGAAACACGGACTCGACCTTCTCCACGAGCTTGCCATTCGCTTCAGATTCTTTCTGCGCCTTCTTCCATTCCGGATCATTCCGGAAAGCGTCCCACGAAGCCTTCGCAGCCTCCCGGCTCTTGTGTGCGAGGATGTAAACCAGCGTGTTGGTTGACCCCTTGGACGCATCGGCAGGAATCCAGTAACCGATGTTTTCCATGCCGTGTTTCTTGAACAGCGCGCAGGTGTGATCACGGAAGCGTGCGTTCAATGCCTCCAACTTGCCGGGCGCAGCGTAGTAGGTACGCATCTCGAAACAGCGCGAATCTTTGGCGATGGACGGGCTGACTGCGACGGTATTGGCTTCAGCGGCGAAGCTGACGATGGTGGAAACAGAGACCAGCAGAGCAACAATAATAGCTTTCATGGTTTTAGTTTGGTTGTGCTGAGTGTTGGTTTCAACTCCCGAATTCAAACGCTAATCTTCGCTCATCCACGCTAATCATTTTCCATCAGCGAAGATTAGCGCGGATTAGCGGTTAAAAATCACTTCGTCTTCATCTGCGGGAACAGGATCACGTCGCGGATGCCTTCCTAGCCGAGGAGCATCATGCACAGGCGGTCAATGGCGATGGCACTCACACTACGACATTATCAAAACCGATTCCGGTGAGGTTTCAAAAGCGTGGATGTCTTGCTGATGCCGCTGAATTAGTGCCAGCAAATCATCGCGCGTGCAATTGCCGAGGCATAGCCAGATGAATTTTGGTGGCGCACCGTAGAGCAGGGTGCGTTGGTAAAAATCCTTATCCTTCGAGACCAAGGTGAAGCCGTTGGCTTTGGCGTAATTCCAGATTTCCTCGTCCGTATGGCCTTTCAAACCGAGTTCACGGACATGCTGACTGTCGGGGTAAGTCGCTGAGATCAGACCCGGCAGCTTGGGTGAAAGGTTTTCGTCAAACAGCAGCTTCATGCAGCCACCGAGAGGCGACGTTCCCGTTCTGCCGCGAAGATGAGACAGGCTTGAATGTCTTCAGGCTTGAGGTCGGGGAAATCGTCGAGAATTTCCGTCGCGGTCATGCCGCCGCCGAGGTAGTCCAGGACATCTGCCACCGCGATGCGTGTGCCTTTGATGCAAGGCTTGCCGCTGCGGACCAGCGGGTCAATCGTGATGCGGTCTTGGTAAGACATGGTTTGAAATTAAAGCCGTGCCCCTGATAGTCAAGCAGGCAGACAGGGTTTATTTCGGCTTCAACTGTGGGAACAAGATCACAAAGCGTTTCGAAGAAACGCCAGATCCTCATAATTCGACCACTGGCCATCCGCGGTTTTGAGCAAGCCGTGCTGTTGGAGAAACGCTTCGACTTCATCCCGTCCCAGCTCCAGGGGCGCGCCGAGCGAAACCTCACGACCTGTTTTGAATTTTAGTCGTAACACGACCCCTTCCGACATGGCAACCCAGCAAAAGCTTTCGAGTTTGGTAAAACTCCATTGTCGCTTGCTGTGAAAACGAGAATGACCAATCCAGCGCTCGGTGATGCTGACTTCGGTCGGGAACTTCAAATACATCCAGGCAAGGCCATAGGAAAATAGCGCCGCCCCGAATAGGGCAATGAGGGCGCACTCGCCAAAATCGTCAAGTGTTTCGCCTTTCTTAACTCGGGCCAACCACCAAAGCAGCATGAGACCGCCAAAGTAGAAGGCAAACAGCCAAGGCAGCAACCGGCGGAGTCGCGGCAGTTCTGAACGACCTTTGAGTTGCTGATAATCCTTGGGAGCTTTCCAACTAAAGCGCGGCGGTTTTGTCAGGGACATTTGCCACCACCGTTGCCTTGTTGGTTCGGGGCTCATTTCGGCTTCAACTGCGGGAACAGGATTACGTCGCGGATGCTTTCCTGGCCGAGGAGCATCATGCACAGGCGGTCAATGCCGATGCCGATACCGCCCGCCGGGGGCATCCCGTGTTCGAGCGCGACGAGGAAATCTTCGTCCAGCTTCTGTTGCTCGCCGCCGGCCTGATGTTCCAGCGTGGTGCGTTGCGCGATGGGATCGTTTTGCTCGGTGTAGCCGGGGGAAATTTCCTGGCCGTTGATGCAGCAATCGAAAACTTCGACGGTCGTCGGGCCTTCGCCGCGCCGAAGCGGCTTCGTCCGCGCAGGCGGGTCGTCGGGCGAAAGCTTGGCGAGCGGCACGAGTTTCTTGGGCAGATGCGTGACGAACGTGGGCTGGATTTGCATCTTCAAATCTTCCTATAGAGTGATACTCGAAATAGGAAGAAACCAATAATTAACCCAACGATGCCGCCGACGGAGACGAAGTAAGTAAATCCAGATTCTTGTAAAGCCACGGTTTGAATAGCAAATCCAGCAGTCGCTCCTAGGACTGCTGAAAAAGCCACCGTCGCCAGAAGCCCGATTCGGGAATGAAGATTCTTTTCAAACCAGACTTCCATGAGAAACGCATAGAGCATCGAGGGCAATATCGCAAATGCGTAGGCGGTTAAAACAAAAATTGGAAATCCCAATGCTGCGTCTAACAGGCTGTCAGAAGTGCTTCGCGTGATCACAATACAAAACGCGGCCAGTGGGGCTGGTGCTGCCAGCGCCAAACAGATACGAATTGATCGCTCCCGTGAAAAAAACATTTCCACAAATGATGTTAAGGCCACATACCGCCATCAGGCGGCGGTGGAAGCGCGGGGTCTTCGCATCTGCTCAAGCACATCATCAATTTTAGAATCGGCCCTTTGGACATCCCACCAGCGGCGGCGTAACATTTTGTATGGGCGGCCTTCATGTCAGTTCCTTTGTCGAATTCACAAGCTAAACAGCCGCGAACCTTCTGCGACCAGTCGCTGTTGCCCGCGCATTTGCAAAAGCACTTCAAACTCGCTGACATGTAAGTTTTGTCCCCATACTTGTCGCATTCCTTGCTGTCGTCCTTCAGAGGAGGTGCACAACTGCAATCGCTCAGGCCGAACGGATCAATTCGACCGGTTGGGATGTTTTTAACAAACGAATATAGGTTTGCACCCGCAATAATTTCAGTGCTGCGATGGACATCCGAAACAACTGGGCTACGAGTAATCCAACGGGTTCCCGATGCAGGCGGGGTTGTTGCGGCAACTGTATGTGAGTAAGTAGCACGCTGTAGGGCTTGAAACCCCGGCTCTCCAATCGGGTCGCGACTCAACCAGCGCCCGGTTGACGGATCATACCAAGCCGATGCTGTTTGTGCCGTCCAGAGCGCAATCAAGAGTGTGCCGCCAATTATGAATTGTTGTTTTAGAGTTTTCATGGAGTTCAAAGGTGTTCGTTTTGCGAAGTTGGCAATCTACTCAACTTTCAATACTCGATAGCCCTCACTATCGGTTGGAAAATGTTTCAGATCGTTGAGGGAAAGCGTGCGAACTGTCCGGCCATCTTTCTTCAAGGCGATAGCAGCCACATCTTCGGGGGAAGATTCGCCGACTTTCGCGACGCCGAAAAGATACGTTTTGTGTGAGCGCTGAAGGCGCGGTATCTCTACGACGACGCGCCCGTCAGCACCGACAGGCACTTCAGCTTTGTCTGCAACTTGAACTGTGTATGCTTGAGGGGCTTTGGATTCCAACTGCAACTTCTCTTGCGAAGGTTGATTATACGAGCCGTCTGCGTGAACGCAGCCCGTGAGAGCAACGCACACGGCAATCAGGCTTGTAGTGAAAGTCACTAAGCGCATCATTTGCATCCCCCCAAGCACTTTTCAACATTTTCCGGCCATTTCTCTGATGGCCTTCCGGACATGTGCGTCAATTCGTGCATGAGCGTGCAACCTGATTGTCCACAACCCGGATTGCTCCATTGCTGAGGGCAAATGTGAATTGTGTCGCCTCCAGGTAAGGACCAGGCACATGCGCCTCCACATAAACCACTGTCGTTTTGCTCACATTTAACTTTGATGCCGTGGAGTGAATCATCGGGATTATCACAACGATTCTTCAATCTGTTAACGATCGTCTTAGCACTGTGACTACAGCCGAGACAGTTCGCAAATGACGGGTCTTTTACTTTCTGGCAGAAATTGTTGAACTGCTGCTGCAATTCTTCTTCTCTGCCTTCGCATCCTTCGAACTTAATCAAGCCGAGCGGGTCAATGTGGTTGACGGAATTATTTCCGACGAAGAGGTAACGGTTCTCATTGTCTGCGCGGTCTCTGTGTATCCAGCGACCAGAGGTTGATGCGACGCCGGATGCCTGAGAGATAACCCGTAAACGTTGGATTGCTTGAAAACCCGGCTCTCCAATCGGGTCACGGCTCAACCAGCGTACGGTTGAAGGATCATAAAACGCCAAGGCGGGTTGCGATGCCAGCAAAACGGCCAGAAACAAAATGATGTTTGCGATATTTTGCTTTGTAGTTTTCATGGGCTTTTGGTTTGGATTCGGTTAAGCGGATTTGGATCTGCCGGAATGTTCGCCATGCCTTGTTGTTGAACCAGAGTGACGGGGCGTGCCAATCTTTGTCGTGCGCCAGCCAGAAGAACTTGGTTGCCTTTCCAAGTCGGCACGAGTTGGTGGGCAAGGTTGAAACTTGCAAGCGCATCACCAAACTGTCCGTTGTCAGTCTGGCAAGCTCCACGAATGGATAGAAAGACCGATAATTCCTCCGCTGCGGAAAGTGATTTGAGATAATCGTCCTCCTTAATGTCAACGTCGGTCAAAGGGAACGGCCACCGCCTGTAGTAATCATCATCGTGCTTGTCCAATCCCTTGCCCGTTGCATCCATGTTGAACTTCTCCGTCGGACTATCCCAGCGCATGAATAAATGTCCTCGCGCTTTGACCAGCTTGAGCGGATAACCAAGCCGCTGTCCCAATGCGATATAAAGAATCGGCATCGAACTGCATGTCCCCATGCGCCGAGGGCTGGCCATTCCGTGAATCAAAATGTCGCGAGAGTCAGCGAAGAAATGGTCATCGCCGCGCATTTCCGATGGCGGAGCAATCAGCTTGGGGTTGTAGCGGACACCAAAATCTTCATACACGACCACTGCCAGCATCAACATCTTGTAGAACGCCTCGGAGTGGTAATAGTAAGCTGGGTCCTTGCGGAAGTGGTGATAGTTTCGGTCGATCTCGCGTTTGGTGTGTGTCGCCCACTTGTCGAGCGTCGCCAAGCAATCTTCGACTTTCAAATTCTCTGCGCCCGGCAAACCTTCGGCGCAAAGCAAGTTCATCAACGCGATGTCTGTTCCTTCAAGCTCGGCGGGCTTCAACTCCAAAAGTTCGGCCAGCGTTCGTGGCGATTTAGCAGTCGAAGTCTTTTGAACGGAGGCTGGCGTCTTTGATGTATCGCGCGAGAGGAAACCCGCGACTGCCAAGCCAGTCAACAGGACGAGGATTAGACTCAAGCCAACAGAACGGTGGAGAGACTTTGTTCCGGCCTTTGGAGTTTTCTGACGACCGTTTTGGCGGCTCGCCTTCAAGCGAGCAACTCTACAAGTCAGAGAATCCAAGGCAAGCTTGATTTGTTCACAAAACTGCGACGCTGTTACTTTGGCTTCAACTGTGGAAACAAAATCACATCACGAATACTTTCCTGCCCGAGCAACATCATACAAAGCCGATCAATCCCGATTCCAATTCCGCCGGCAGGCGGCATCCCGTGTTCGAGGGCAACCAAGAAATCCTCATCAAGCTTTTGCTGTTCGCCACCCGCCTGATGCTCCAGCGTTGTTCGCTGGGCAATCGGGTCGTTTTGCTCGGTGTAACCCGGTGAGATTTCCTGACCGTTAATGCAACACTCGAAGACCTCAACGGTGGTTGGGTCGTCCGGTGAAAGTTTAGCCAGCGGCACGAGTTCTTTCGGCAAGTGCGTGACGAAGGTGGGGTTGATGAGCGTCGGCTCAATGAATTTGGAGAACACGGCGTTCGTGACTTCAAAGTCTTCAAACTCCTTGCCGATCTCCGCGCCCATGTCGTGCGCTTTTTGACGACGTTCGGCGGCGGAAAGGGTGAACCAATCCGCGCCACACTTTTCCTTGATGAGATCGTTGTAATTCACGCGCCGCCAGGTGGTGAGGTCAATCGTCCGGGTGACCTTGCCTTCCGCATCCTTGAATTCGATGACGAGTGTGCCGAGGACTTTCTGCGCGATGTGTTTGATGAGCGACTCGACGGTTTCCATCATCGTCTCGTAATCGCCGAACGCCTGATACGCTTCGAGCATCGTGAACTCGGGATTGTGCCGGCGCGAGAGGCCTTCGTTGCGGAAGTTCTTGCCGATCTCGAACAGCTTATCAATGCCCCCCACGAGCAGTCGTTTGTGATAAAGCTCCAGCGCGATGCGCAGATAAAATTCGCAGCCGAGCGCGTTGTGAAACGTCTTGAACGGTTGCGCCGCCGCGCCACCGGGAATCGCCTGCATCGCGGGCGTCTCCACCTCCACGTAGCCGCGACTGTGAAAGAACGCGCGAATTTCATGCACGATGGCGCTGCGCTTGAGAAAAACTTCCTTCACATCGGGATTGCCGATGAGATCGAGGTAACGCTGGCGATAACGAATCTCCGTGTCTTCCAGCCCGTGCCACTTGGCGGGGGGCGGACGCAGCGCTTTGGCGAGGATGGTGAAGCTCGCGAGCTTGATGGAAATCTCACCGGTCTTGGTGGTGAACAGCGTGCCCTTCACGCCGATGAAATCCGCGAGGTCGAGATGGATGAAGATGTTCCACTGCTCGTCGCCAATGACATTCCTTTGAGCATAGACCTGGATGCGCCCGCTCTGGTCGCGCACGTCAATGAACATGCTCTTGCCCATGTCGCGATGCGCAGTGATGCGCCCGGCGACGGCGACTTCGCGGCCTTCGGTGTAATTGTCGCGGGCGAGTTTGCAGGCTTCGGAGGGGGTGAATTTGTTTTTGAACGGGTCAATGCCTTTGTCGCGGAGCGCGGCGAGCTTGGCTTTGCGTTGTTCGATGAGTGAGTTGGTGTCTTCCATAAAGCGGTCGGAAATAGAACACAAAGCGGAGGGTGAAACCAAGCAAACAAACGGGGAAGATGCAGTTGGAACAAGGGTTCAACCACGGATGGACGCGGACAAACACGGATACGGAACAAGCCAAAGACACCGTTGGCGATGCACAATCCGGTGAAGGTGAACAAGGTTTTTGCAACGCGTATTGCCAGTTTGGAATCCGTGTTTGTCCGTGTCCATCTGTGTTCATCCTGTCTGTAGTTGTTAGGGTGGATTTTATTTATCACCCATCGCCGGTCGTCGCTCGAAAGTATCGTTATCCGTCGGCCTTGCCCGATGGCAACATGCGTGCTTGGTTAATGGTGATGTATTGGATTGTTAGCAGTTTTATCCGAAGTGTGTTCGTGGTTGTGGCGTGTTGGGTGGCGGTTGTCACCACCTCAAACGCCGCGCTCGTTTTGTAAGAACCGTTCGACTAAGCCGACGGCCCGCTCGTGGCCGTGAGTGGCGGCGCGTGGACGACGCACAGTGGCGTGACTGGACAGATAGGTGTGGTTTCTGGACGCGTGGACTTGCGTGTGCCGGATACCGAGGACGTGAATGCGCTGGTGTTGGGAACTTATCCGGCGACGAGCGGCACGGTTTTGTACGCAAGCTTCACGTTACACTTCACTGCGCTGCCATCGGCGGACGGGCAATTCTTCGCGCATTTTAAGAACGCGACTGCCAGTAATTTTCGCGCGAGGGTTTTCGCCCTGACGAGCGGTGCGGGCGCGGGGCAATTTCGGATCGGCATCGCAAACACCTCCACGAGTGCCACGGTCACCAACGCCGCCAGCCTGAACTTGCACACGGATTATCGGTTTATATCAGTTACGGTATCAGCAATGTGACGACCACGTTGTGGGTTGAGCCAACGGATGAAGCCTCGCCTTCGGTCACAGCCACGGACGGATCAGGCGCGCAACCCATCACATCGTTCGCCTTGCGCCTGGACACCGGCATCGGGACCATCGCGCTCGACGATCTGCGCGTCTCATTCGCGGATGTTTATACCGGGCCGAACATCATCGCACCTCTGATCTCTGTTCAGCCTACCAATACGCTGGCCGTGGAAGGCGGCGCGGCGACATTTATCGCCGCCGCGTCGGGCACGGCACCGTTGCATTTCCAATGAAGGTTCAACAACACTCCCATCTCCGGCGGGACAAATACCACGCTTACCTTAACCAGCCTCACGACCAACGCCGCCGGGCTTTACAGCCTCACCGTCACCAATGCTGCAGGCTCGACCAACAGCGCGGCGGCGACGCTCACTGTGATTCAACCCAATACCAGCGGAACGTTGACGCTGGTTCACTACAACGTGAAAGGAAAATTCTCTACCAACTGGAGCACCAACTCGCCGCAAGTGCAGGCCATCCCGCGACAGTTGCGCTATCTGAATCCCGACATCATCGCGCTCAACGAAATCCCGAACGGCTATCAATACGAGATGACGAACTGGATGATCGCGTTCTTTCCCACGTATCAACTTGCCGTCAGCCCGGGCGTCGACAATTCGCTTCGCAGTGGCGTCATCAGCCGTTTCCCGATCACGCGCTCGCAATCGTGGTTGGAGAACGCGAGCCTCACGAACTTCGGTTACAACGGCACCTACACGCGCGATCTGTTCGAAGCCGAGATCACCGTACCCGGCGCGACCGAACCGTTGCACGTCTTCACAACGCATCTGAAATCTGCCGATGAGCCGGACGACCAGCAGCGTTGCGCCGCCGAGTGCAGCGCGGTTTCAATTTTTTTCGCGACGGTGTTCATTCCCACCAACGGTTACAGGCCTTATCTGCTCACGGGCGATCTGAATGAAGACATCGCCATTCCCATGAACCAAAATTTAGAAGCGATCCAGCGGCTCACCAACGGGACGGGACTCAAGCTGACCACGCCCTTGAATCCATTCACGCTCTCGCGAATGACGCATTCCATCCAAGGCTCGCTCGACGCGCGGTTCGATTACGTAATGCCAGCGGGATTGCTCTACTCGAACATTGTGAATAGCCAGGTGTTCCGCACTGATCTATTGCCGCCACCGCTGCCGTTGAACCTCAACAGCAACGACAACATTCTCGCATCGGATCATCTGCCTGTGGTGATGGTGTTCAACTATCCCGATCCGCCGCTGCTGACGAGTTTGACCTTGAGCAATCAAACTGTGACGCTGACTTGGCCTGCGCTCATTGGAAGAAAGTTCTCAGTCCTATCCAGCACGAATCTCGTGACGTGGACTGTGACGGCATCGAATCTCGTCTCGCTCACGCCGCAAATGATGTGGAACACCACAGCAGGCGCGGATGTGAAATACTTTCGTGTGGTGCGAGTGCAATGACGCGGCGTGTGTTTCAAGCAATTGTCTCCACCGCATTTTTGTGCGCTTTGATTTTTTCCGCTGCTCTGACAACATCCGCCGCGAGTTATGAAACTTAGCCCTGAACAATCTCTCGCCGGAATTCTTGAACCTGTCTTCGCCATCCGCACCGAAACCGATCTCGGCATCGGTGACACGGACGGTGTGCGGCAGATGATTGATTGGTGCGCTCGTCACGGCCTGAACATTTTCCAGACGCTCCCCATCAACGAGACGAGCGACGATAATTCCCCCTACAACGCCATCAGCTCGCTCGCCATCGAACCGGCGACCATCGCGATCTCTCCGAAATTTTTGCCAGACATCTCAACATCGGAGATCAAGGAGATCGCCACGCCTGCCTTGCTGGCGGAGACGCGCGCGGGCGCGGTGAATTATCCCAAGGTGAAGGCGCTCAAACGGAAGTTGCTGGATGCGGCGTTCGCGAATTTTCTGGCGGAGCATTTCAATAAGGAGACGAAGCGCGCAACTCAGTTCCGCGAGTTCATGCAGGAGAATGCGGACTGGCTTTCAGATTACGCGCTGTTCCGCGTGTTGATGGAGGAGAACGGCGGAGCGCCCACGTGGGATCGCTGGCAGCCGCAACATCAAGGCCCGCGTCGCGCGCGGACGTGGCTGTTGTCGCTCCCGGAAAAGCGACGCGATGCCCTGAGTCGCAAACAACTTTTTTTCGCATACGTGCAATGGATCGCGTTCACGCAATGGCAGGACGTGAAGGCTTACGGTGATGCGCAGAAGGTTTATCTGATGGGCGACATCCCGTTCGGCGTGGGGCGTTACAGCGCGGATGTGTGGGCGAATCGCGGCTTCTTCGATCTGGACTGGAGCGGCGGTGCGCCACCGGAGCGGACGTTCAAGAGCGATCCATTCACGGCCAAGTGGGGACAGAACTGGGGCATCCCAAATTATCGATGGGACGAATTGCGGCGGCACAATTTCGATTGGTGGCGCGTGCGCGTGGGAAACATCCAGAAGGTGTTCCATCTCTTCCGCATTGATCATGTGCTGGGATTGTTCCGCATCTATTCGTTCCCGTGGACACCAGATCGTAACGCGGAATTTCTCCCGCTCAACGAGACGGAGGCGGCGGATCGTTGTGGCGGTCGCCTGCCAAGGTTCAAACAATTTCCCGATGACACGCATGAGCAGAAGGCCGCGAACCAAGCGCAAGGCGAGGAACTCTTGCGGATGATCCAGGACGCTTCCGGCGAAACCGTGGTGGTGGCTGAGGATCTCGGCATGGTGCCGGATTATGTTCCGCCCACGCTGGAGAAACTCGGTATGCCCGGCTTCCGCATCCCGATGTTGTTCCGCGAGCACGATTACAGCTACTCCGATCCGAAGAAGTATCCGCGTCTCTCTCTCGCTCAACCCGCCACGCACGATCACACACCCATCGCGCTTCTGTGGAATGATTGCTGGGCAAACATTGACGCAGGCAGCGAGGTGGAACACAACCGCTGGGAATTACGCCGCATCATGAACTTTGGCGGATTGCACAACGAAGAGCCGCCGCGCGAATTCAACAATCGCGTGCATGAAGCGTTCACCCGCGCGGTGATGCAGTCGAATTCGTGGATCGCGGTTTTCCAAGTGCAGGATGTGTTCGCGCAGACATCGCGGTTCAACGTGCCCGGCTCGACCTCGGATGCAAACTGGTCGGCGCGCATGAATGAAACGGTGAAGGAACTCGATGCGGACAAGACGTTGTTGGCGAAGACGAAGATGTTGTCGCGACTCGCGAAAGAGGCGGGGCGCACGGTTTAGTTGGGGTTCACAGGTTGGACGGAGCAGTGCTTCGCGCTCCGTGACGACTTGAAGTCCGCAGAAAAATCCTTGTGAACCGAAACCCTGTCAGCACACCGGCGTCCCGCCGCAGCCACGCCATCACCATGTTGCTTTTGGCGACGATGTTTTGGGCGTCGAGTTTTCCGCTGATGAAATCGCTCGCACTGGAGCAGCAGAAACTTCTGCCCGGAGCGGGCACATGGTTCTTCACGTCGCTCGGCGTGATGTATCGCTTCGGAGCGGCGGGGGTGTTGCTTGCGCTGTTCCTTCGGCGCGACCTGCTGAGAATCTCCCGCCTCGAACTTGAGCAGGGCCTCGGCTTGGCAGTCTTTGGCGTCGGGGGAATTCTGTTTCAGATGGATGGCCTCGCCTACACCGCCGCGTCCACCTCGGCCTTTCTCACGCAATGCTACGTGGTGTTCATCCCGGTTTGGGTGGCGCTTGTTCACCGCCATCGGCCCGCGCCAAAAGTGATTGTAAGCATCGTGCTGGTGATGATCGGCCTCGCGATTTTGGCGGGACTGGATTTCAACTCGTTCAAACTCGGTCGAGGTACAGCGGAAACTTTGATCGCGTCGCTGTTGTTCACCGGCCAAATCCTCTGGCTCGAACGCCCGCGCTATGCCGCCAACCATCCGCTCCGTTTTTCGTTCGTGATGTTCGCGGGGATGGCGTTGCTGTGTGTGCCGGGCGTTTGGCTGACTGCACCGAGTGTTGAGGCGTGTTGGCAGGCTTATTCGTCCCCGGCTACATGGGGTTTTCTGGCGACGCTTGTGATCATTTGCACGCTGGGCGGCTACCTGTTCATGAACCGCTGGCAACGCGACGTGACGGCGACGGAGGCGGGACTCATCTATTGCGTTGAACCGGTTCTCACAAGTCTGCTGGCGTTGTTCCTGCCCGCGTGGATTTCGATTTGGGCCAACATCAACTACGCTAACGAAACCCTCACCGCGCGCCTGCTCATCGGCGGCTGCCTTGTCACTGCGGCGAATGTGCTGTTGCAAAAGAGGTGAGTAAGGCGCGTGGTGCGGTTATTTGGACTGCGGCGGGAAGCGGAGTGCCACGCGGCTTTCATGGATGGATTGTTTGAAGCGCTACTTTCGCTCGAAAGCGGTGTCGCCGCTGTGCTCTGCCACCGTAGTACAAAACAATGGGCGCATCTGTCCTGAAAATTTGTTCTCGAATCCCCCCCCCGCTTTCGTGCGGATGAAGCGCGTTGAGACATTCCATCCGGCCTGCGCGAACGAAAGCGGCGTGGTGCTCTTGCTCCCGCCGCAGTCCATACACCTCACTACGCGCGGCGTGTGAATCCCGCTCCTCAGATGGCTCGCGTTGTGTTGTCGTTTCATCCATCGGTCGCAAGACGTTTTCAGAGAAGTCATCCGTCAATATCGTCAGGCAGAAAAGCTTTTCCACGTTCGCACCAACGTCTAGCCTGCTCGCGCCAACCGATGAGCACTCGAATCAAAATCTGCGGCATCACCAGCGTCGCTGACGGACTTGTCGCCGCCGAAGCGGGCGCGGACATGATCGGGCTGATGTTTTACGAACGCAGCCCGCGTAATATCTCCATCGCCACCGCCGTCGAGATTTCCCGCGCGTTGTCACCGTTCATCGTGAAGGTGGGTGTGTTCGTGAATCCTGACGAGGACACGGTCATGCGCGCTATTGGCGAATGCGGCGTGACGGTGCTGCAATTTCACGGCGAGGAGACGCCGGAGTTCTGCACGCAATTCGGCGTAATGAGCATGAAAGCCTTCCGCGTGCGCGATGAGGCGTCGCTCGACGCTCTGCCGAATTATTCAACCGACGCCTATCTGCTCGACGCTTACTCGCCAGATGCCCACGGCGGCACTGGCGCGAAGTTCAACTGGGACTTGGCCATCGAAGCGAAGAAGCTGGGCAAGCCGATCTTTCTCGCCGGAGGTTTGACTGCGGAGAATGTCGCTGAAGCAGTGCGTCAGGTTCAACCCTTCGGCGTGGATGTTTCCAGCGGAGTTGAATCTGCTCCAGGCAAAAAAGATCACGCAAAGGTGCAGGCGTTTATTCAGGCCGTGCGCGCACAGGTTTGACTTCATTCGCCTAATGACCGTGTGTTGGAAGGTGAGCGCGGCCTCGTCACTGGCCGAAATCTCCAACGGAATTTCTCTGGATGTTGGGGCTTGGAACTTGGATGTTTCTTCCGTCATGTCCGCCGCTCACAAACACACCAACCGCCTCACCCGCGAGAAATCTCCTTACCTTCTCCAGCACGCGCACAATCCCGTGGACTGGTTCGCGTGGGGCGAGGAGGCCTTCGCCAAAGCTCGTGTGGAAAACAAACCCATTCTGTTGAGCATCGGTTACTCGACGTGTCACTGGTGCCATGTGATGGAACGCGAATCGTTCGAGGATGAAAAAGTCGGCGCGTTTTTGCGTGAACATTTCGTGAGCATCAAGGTGGATCGCGAGGAGCGGCCCGACGTGGACAAGATTTACATGACGTTCGTGCAAAGCACGACGGGCGGCGGCGGCTGGCCTTTGAATGTTTTTCTCACGCCGGAGTTGAAGCCGTTTTTCGGCGGCACCTATTTTCCGCCCGACGAACGCTACGGACGCGGGAGTTTTCTTTCCGTATTGAAGCAAGTCGCCGATGTCTGGCGTGAGCGCGGTATCGAAGTTGCCGCGTCGGCTGATGAGATCACCGCGCGCATGGAACTCGCCACCAGTCAAAAGCCGGCGGGAAACAAATCACTTTCAGCGGAAGTCATTCGTCAGGCGGGAAATCTTTTCAAGGAATCCTTCGATCCTCAAAACGGTGGGTTTGGTGGCGCACCCAAATTTCCGCAACCCAGCATTCCATCGTTGCTGCTGAGATGCGCGAAGCGATTCCATGACGCCGAAGCTACGGCGATGGTGTTGCACACATGTGATCGCATGGCGGCGGGTGGTATCCACGATCAACTCGGTGGCGGCTTCGCGCGTTACTCGGTGGACGCGCATTGGCTCGTGCCGCATTTCGAGAAGATGCTCTATGATAATGCGCAGCTCGCGCAGTTGTATCTCGACGCGTTTCTCGCAAGTAGCGATGCGCGCCAGGCCGAAACCGTGCGGGACATTTTGGATTACGTCCTGCGCGACATGACGCATCCTGACGGCGGATTTTATTCCGCCGAAGACGCCGACAGCGAAGGGCAGGAAGGAAAGTTCTACTGCTGGACGCATGACGAACTCTCCAAACTGCTCGCGCCGGAAGAATTCAACGTGGCAGCGCGGTACTACGGCATTACAAAGGAAGGAAACTTTGTGGATCACAGCCATCCGCAGCCATTGCAAGGGTTGAATGTGTTGAGCTTGGTTGAACCCAACGTGCCTGAAGCAGACACATCCCTGCTCGCCTCTGCACAGACGAAAATGCGCGCCGTACTTACCACGCGCATCCGTCCGCACCTAGACGACAAAATTCTCGCCTCATGGAATGGATTGATGCTCGGCGCGTTTGCCCACGCATCAGCTGTGTTGGGTGAAGAAAAATATCGCGCCGCAGCAGAGAAGAATCTGGCGTTCATCCAGACAAAGCTGTGGCAACCGCCGATTGAATCGGCAATTACCACCAGCACGTTGTTCCACCGCTGGCGCGATGGCGAACGCGACAGCGTCCAGCTTCTCGAAGCCTACGCGTTCCAACTCGACGGCGTGATTCATCTCTACGAAGCCACGCTTGAGCCAAAGCATCTCGACTTCGCCATCGCTCTCGCCGAGGCGATGCTCGCCAAGTTCTACGACGCAGAGAACGGCGGCTTCTGGCAAAGCGCGGGGGACTCCAAAGATTTGATCCTGCGCGTGAAGGGTGATTACGACGGCGCCGAACCTTCCGGCAATTCCGTCGCCACACTTGCACTGCTCAAGCTGGCCGCGATCACAGGTCGCGCAGATTTCCGCTCGGCAGCGGATGCCACGCTCCAGTTGTTCGTCACGCGCATGGAAAAGTTTCCGCAAGCCGTACCTTACATGCTGCTCGCGCTGGATTTCGCTCTTGGCGAGCCGCGACGCGTGGTCATCGCGGGAGATGTGGCGTCACCGGACGTGAAACGATTGCTGCGTGCGGCTCACGCTGTTTATCAACCGAACAAGATCGTGATGGGTAATACCGGCGCGGTAGAAGAATTTGTCCGCACGTTGCCAGCGAAGGATGGCGCGGTGGTTTATCTTTGCACGGGCAACACTTGCCAGCCGCCAACAAGAGATTCGGATAAGGTGAAGGAACTGTTGCGGTAGGCGTGGGGCGAAACACCAAATACCAACATCCAAGCCCCAGAGAAGCACCAAGGTCCAAATCTCAAATGTGCGCTGGTGCGCGGTGGCGTGGGGGAAAGGGTTCGTTGATCAGGCTGGCGGCAGCGTGCGCCGAGGACTGTGTTGGAGATTGATGTTTGGAGCTTCTCTGGAGCTTGGAAGTTGGAGCTTTTGTCAAACCCCTGCCGGTTTCCGCCAGACATACCGCGCCATCAACACACGCAACACCGCAGCTAACGGAATGGCCAGAATACCGCCCAAGATTCCGCCGAGCAACGTCGTGCCCACCATCAGCGCAATGATGATCGTCATCGGATGCAACCCTACGCGCTCACCCATGATCTTGGGTTGGATGACCAATCCCTCCAGCATTTGCACCACGGCAAACACCAGCAGCACGAATGCAGGTTGCTGCCATCCGCCGGTAGTCGCTATCGCGATGACCAATGCAGACACGCATGTCGTGATCGCGCCGAGGAATGGAATTATTGTCAGGCAGGTCGCCATCACGCCGAGGATCAGCGCGTAATCCAGACCGATGATGAGAAAACCGATGGTGTAAAGCACGCCATCACAGATCGCCACGAGCACCTGTCCGCGAAAGAACGCCACGAGATATTCATTGATGGAATTGATGACGAACACTGCTTCGTCTTTGAACTTGGAATCCTGCACCGGCAGATAATCGCGCCACTGTTGGTTGATGCCGTGCTTCTCCAGCAGAAAATAAAACGCATAGATCGGCACGAGCGCGAGTCCGGCGATGATGCCGAACACCGTGCCCACGAAACCCATCACCTGTTGCAACCATCCGCCGATCTTTGGGAAGAACTTGGTGACTTCGTTTGCCAC
>CAMCWI010000030.1 GCA_945882065.1 Akkermansia muciniphila | reverse complement strand
TAGCCGGGCTTCTCGATGTTGCTCAGATTCGACGCGATGGCCTCCTGCTGAAGTGCGGTGGCATCAAGCATCTTTTTCGTGGCGACGTAATTCGTCGAGCTGAACAGGGCGTCAATCATATGGACACAATTTCATGTCCCGCCAAGCAGCGTCAGTGCCAGTGAGGAAACAGACAGTGTTTGCAGGGATTCGGCGAAGTGAGTGCCAACTCCCCTGGGAAATATTTTCCTACTCAAGCGACGCACTAGGCAAAGAAGGCCATGAGTGCGAAAGCGGCGTGGCGCTCCGCTTCCCGCCGCAGTCCATGACGCGATTGGTTCACCTTACGCACTCGTGATGGCGAAATCTTTTTTGGACTGCGGTGGCAAGTCGGACGCGACACCGCTTTCGGGCGGGCGAGGGCTTTCACATTTCAACACCGTCTGAGACTTCCGCTCGCCCACCGGTTCCGTTACCCTGCCCGCCCGATGCGAATTGGTTCGCTCACAATTCCGACGCCGTTGTTTCTCTCGCCGCTGGCGGGTTACACCAACCTGCCTTTCCGTCTTGTCGTGCGCGAAGTCGGCGGTGTGGGGCTTTGCACCACGGATCTCGTCAACGCGCGTTCGCTCATAGAAAAAAATCCCAAGGCGTTCAAACTCATTGAAACCAACGCTGCCGACACGCCGCTCGCCGTGCAACTTTTCGGCAGCGTGCCGGAGGAGATGCGTGATGCGGCGCAGTTTCTCGAATCGCAAGGCGTGGCGTCCGTGGACATCAACATGGGTTGCCCCGTGAAAAAAGTCGTCAAGATCGGCGGCGGCTCGGCCATGATGACGGAACTGGATAAAACTTCCGCGCTCGTCCGCGGCATGGTCAACGCCGTGAAGATTCCCATCACCGCCAAGATGCGGCTCGGCTGGGACGACAACAATCTCACCGCACCCGATCTCGCTCGCGCACTCGAAGATGTAGGCGTGGCGGCGATTTTTGTTCACGGTCGCACACGCGAACAGGGCTTTGGTGGCACGGTGAATCTTTTGGGCATCCGCAAAGTGGTTGAAGCCGTCAAAACCATTCCCGTCATCGGCAACGGCGACGTCATCACGCCTCAAGCCGCAAAGATGATGTTCGACGAAACCGGCTGCGCTGGGGTGAGCATCGGGCGCGGCGCGTTTTATGATCCGTGGATATTCAAACGGACGAATCACCTGCTGGCGAACAAGGAGATTTCTCCCGAACCACCATTCACCGAACGCGTGCGCGTGATGTGTCGCCACCTAGATTTGATGGTGGAAGTGTTCGGAGAAGACCTCGGCTGCCGCATGTTCCGCAAGGTCGCTCCGTGGTACGCGAAGCGATTCGGCCCCGCAAACGTCTTCAGCAAACAAGTGGTGCAGGTTTCCACCCGCGCGCAGTTCCAGGAGATACTCCAGAGCTACATCCGCTGGCGGCAACAGTTCCTCGACGAACGCGGGGAATTGCTTCCTCGTTTCGCAATGCCGGAAATGGTGGCGTCGTTCATGCGCGAGCCCGAACCTGCTTCAACCACACGCTCACACATTCCCGTGCCGAAAGGTCCTGTGGAGGTATGGTGAGTGAAACGCTCACTTCCCCGCCAGCACCGCAGAAATTTTCTTTTTCAACTCCGCGTTGACCTCGTCCACGGCGCGGGTGCCGTTGACAATGCTGAAGCCGTAAGTCCGTTGCAGCTTGCGGAAGGCGGATTCCATGAGGGTTTGATACTCGACAAAGCTGTCGAACAGGTCGCGGGAGAAGCCGAGGTCCATCCCGCTTTCCCAGTAATCAAGCGTCGCGGTCTTGGCGAGATTGCGCTGCACGAGTTCGTTGGGTTCGATGGCGAGATAGAAGACGGCGTCCGGTTTGAGCGCGATGCCGTAGAGGTTTTTCAACCACGCCACGTCCATGCCGCGCACGATATCCCGCGCCATCAGCGTGTAGATGTAGCGATCCGCGATCACGATGAAGCCCGCCTTGAGCGAGGGCAGAATGATGTTCTCCAGTTGGTCGGCGAAGTCGGTGGCGTAAAACAAACTGAGCGTCGTGCGGCTCAAAATGTTTCCGTTCTGAGCGCGTTCGAGTTCCTCGCTCACCAGCGTGGAGCGTTTCAACCCGACCTGCACCGTGGCGTGCCCGCTCGTTTCCAACCACTCGACAAGTGACGCGATCTGCGTGGAGCGTCCCGAACCGTCCGCTCCTTCCACGACGATCAGTTTGCCGATGAGTTCTTCGGGATTCACGCCGGGGATGCCGTCGCCGTAAAAACTTCTCGGGCTGTTGCGTGGGACGATGACGTTGCTGCGATTCTTGATTTTCATGCGGCGGAATCCTCCTCCACTTCCTGCACCCCTTTTTCTTTCCGATGCACGGGCGGCGGCAACGGCAGCGGGCTGGTGCGCCGGAACTCATCCAGATCAATCCGCTCGCTGACGAGTTTGCGAACGACGGATTGCTGCGCCTCAATACGTTGATTGGCGTCAATGATCGTGAAGTTGAACTCCGCACTCATGGCGAGGTATTGATCCAGGATGCGCCCTTGAAAAATTCGGAAGCTTTCATACGGATCGGGCGAGAGCCGCAAGTCCATGCCCGCTTCAAAGAACTTGAGTTTGGGTCGCCCATCGAGAATGCGGTTGAGTGAAACTTCTAGATCGGCTTTGAAGAAGAATGTGAGGTCGGGTTGCGCGGCGAAATTATAGATGCCGCGCACCCACGCAGGCGGACAACCGCGCACGGTGTCGCGAGCGTAAGCCGTGTACGCGTAGCGGTCGCACAACACCACATAACCCGCGCGCAGGAGAGGAAGCAGGTGACGCTCGTAACGATCCGCAAAGTCCGTGGCGTGAATGAGGCTGAAGGTCGTCGGTGAAAGCAGTTCGCGCTTCTTGCCCTTGCTGGTGGCGGACTTCACAAGCTCCGAAGAATTCCACTCGCTGAAATAAACTTTGACGCCCTCGGCTTCGAGCCAGCGTTTGAGCAGATAAATCTGCGTGGACTTGCCGGAGCCGTCGAGACCTTCAACAGCGACAAGCCGTCCAGGGAAACCGAGTTGAGCGAATGTTTTCATTGCCTGACCCATGCAACCACATTGCGGGATAAGGGGAAACATCAAAATCACGGGCGACGCGGCTTGCAGTGCGAGATTCCACGTCGGCTTGAGAGTGTTGAACTATGTGGCTGATATAGCTTAATGCTGGCAAGCGCACAGATCTTCTGCGCTCCGGAAACTTTTCGTTTTTCTTCCGGCACTTCTCACCGCCTTCTTGATCGGGTCGGAAACAGGAACGCTTTGCTTCCTGCGGTTATCAATGCTGAGATACGTGAGTCCACCCCCGAATTGCTTCAGGGAGTTATCAACAGAACACGGTCCGACGCGGCGTCTTGCTTAGGCTGGCAAACTTAAAAATTCAAATGCTGCGGCGAAAGGTTGAGTTGGAAATGTTTAGACAATCTTTATCTTCGACAAATCCTCTTTCGGCTTGGGCCACTTGAGCTTCAGTCTTTCCAGCGCGGCCACGACGGTCTGGGCGATAACGTAATCCCGATACCATTTTCGATTGGCGGGGATGATATGCCACGGCGCGCACGGCGTGCTGCACTTGTTGAGCGCGATCTCGTAGGCCTCCATGAATTCCTTCCAATTTGCACGCATATCCAGATCGGCGGTCTCGAATTTCCATTGCTTGCGCGGATTATCGAGGCGGGATTGCAGGCGCTCGGCTTGTTCCTCCTTGCTGATGTGCAGGAAGAATTTCAACAAGTGAATGTTGTTTTCGGCCAGATATTTTTCAAAGGCGTTGATCTGGTCGTAGCGCGGCAACCAAACTTCTTTTGGCACTAGATTTTTGACCCGCGCGATCAGCACATCCTCATAGTGCGAGCGGTTGAACACGCCGATGCGACCGTAACGCGGCACGGCTTGATGGATGCGCCAGAGAAAATCATGCGCCAGTTCCTCGCGCGACGGGGATTTGAAATTTGCCGCCTGAACCCCAGCCGGGTCAACGAATTGGAGCACGCGCCGCACGGTGCCGTCCTTGCCGCTCGTATCCATGCCTTGAAGCAGAATGATGATGGAATGACTAGCATTGGCGTTGAGCAATTCTTCCAACTCGCCGATGCGCTGGCAAAGTTTGGTGGTCTCAACACGCGTGGCTTCTTTCTCCAGCCCGTCGCAGAACGCGGGGTCGAAATCTTTGAGGTGGATGTTCGGGGTGACTTCGATGGGTTGTTTCATCGCGGGCAGATTCAACCACGGATGGACGCGGATGAACACCGATTTTTACCAGACATTGCAGACATTGTTATGCGGTCAATTCATGCCACAACTTTTCACGTTTGTAGGGTTGACCACGAATAGCACCTCGTTATCGTGCGTCCAGACAATCTGGTAACGATTATGCAAAACAAACCGAACGAAAATTCCGCCCCCGCCTCGCGCCGGGAGTTCATCAAGAAAACCGCCACCGCCGCCGTCGCAATCGCTGCCGCCCCGTTGTTGCGCCCTACGATCTACGGGCAAGCACCATCCACAGGCAAAGTTCTTGGAGCGAATGACCGCATCAACGTCGGCTTCATCGGCGTGGGCGGACAGGGTATGAACGCGCACGTCAACATCACCAGCAAGAACGCGGCGGCGAACAATATTTCGCAGGTGGCCGTGTGCGACGTGTGGTCCAAGCGCACTGCTAACGCGAAAGCTTTCATCGAGAAGGCTGGCACAGGCGCGAACGTCACGACGCATGTGGATTACCGAGAGATTCTCGACCGGAAGGATATTGATGCCGTGGTCATCGCCACGCACGATCCGATCCACGCGGCTGCGAGCATCGGCGCGATGGAATCCGGCAAACACGTCTATTGCGAGAAACCTTTGACTCGTTATCTCGGTGAAGCGTTTGCCGTGTATGATTCTGTAAAGAAGACGGGGAAGATTTTGCAGGTCGGCTCGCAGGGATGTTCGGCGGCGGCATGGCACAAGGCGGCGGCGATGATCACCGCTGGAGAAATCGGCCAACTCGTCTGGGCGCAGGGTTATTACTGCCGCAACAATCCCAAGGGCGAATGGAATTATACGATTGATCCCGACGCGACGGCGGCGAGCGTGGATTGGGAAAAGTGGCTCGGCCCGGTGAAGAAGCGCGTGAAGTTCGACGCTGATCACTTCTTCCGCTGGCGCAAATATTATCCTTACTGCGCCGGTTTGCTTGGCGATCTGATGCCGCACCGGTTGCATCCGTTGATGCTGGCGATGGGCAAGCAGGAATTCCCGTCGCGCGTGATGAGCATGGGCACGAAGAACGTTGGCACGGACAAGAAAACACCCGGCACGTACGAACGCGATGTGCCGGAGCATGTCGAGTTGCTCGCAGAATTTCCGAGCGGTGTTTCGCTCATGCTTGCGTGCAGCACGGTGAATTCCCGCAGTCCTGGATTCGCGCTCTACGGTCATCACGCGACGTTGGAGGTGGGTTCATCCGGCGAACGCATTGAACTCAAGCCTGAGCGCGAATTTGCTGACGAGATCGAGCCTGCGACGATGGACGGACTCAAGCCGACGGAAGACATCGGCGCGCATCACGCGAACTGGTTTGATTGCATCCGCTCAGGCAAGCAACCCAACTGTGGCATTGATCTGGCCGTGCGCGTGCAGACGGTCATCACGCTGGCAGAGATGTCGGATCGCCTCGGCGTTGCCTGTTATTTCGACGAGAAGACCCGCAAGGTCTCGACGGGCATCGGCAAAGACCGTCTGGAAATCACGCCGCTCACCTACGGCACGCTGGAGTTGTCGTAGTTCTGGAATTACAGATTCAATGAAACGCGCCGCGCACTGCGGCGCGTTTCTGTTTGAAGGATTCTTCCCGCTCGACTTGCGTTTGGAGTGAAACAACAATTCGCTCTGTGCCGCTCATCGTTCTTCATGATGTGATCAAGTCATTCGCCACGCCGGATGGGAAATCCATTCTAGCGGCGGACTCGATCAATCTTTCCGTAGGCGATGGCGAGCTGCTCGCAATCGTCGGGCCGTCCGGTTGCGGCAAGACCACGTTGCTGCGGCTCATCGCGGGATTGGAAACGCCAGATCACGGCAGGATTTTATTCGGTGAACAGAACGTGACCCGTCAGCCGCCGAAGGAGCGGGACGTGGCGATGGTTTTCCAATCACACGCGTTGTTCCCGCACATGACGGTGTTCGAGAACATCGCGTTGGGATTGAAACTGCGCGGCGTGGCGCGCGGTGAAATTGAGGATCGCGTCCGGGACACGGCGGCGATGTTGAGCGCGAGTCATTGCCTTGATCGCAAGCCCGGCAAACTTTCCGGCGGAGAGCGTCAACGTGTGGCGTTGGCTCGCGCGCTGGTGCGGCAGCCGAAGGTTTTGCTGCTGGATGAACCGTTCTCGAATCTGGATGAACCGCTACGGGTGCAGATGCGGAACGAACTCCCGGTCATCCGCAAGCGATCCGGCGCAACGGTGGTCTTCGTGACACACGATCAGGAGGAGGCGATGTCGCTTGGTGATCGTGTAGCCGTGATGCGGAATGGTGCATTGCAGCAAGTCGCCACGCCGCGCGAGATTTATGAAAAGCCCGCGAACCGGTTTGTGGCGTCGTTCATCGGCTCGCCGCAGATGAATCTATTTCACGGAAGCGTCGCGCAACGGGAAGGGCGATTGCTATTTATTGGAGCGGAGGTAGAGCCGGAGGTTTCGCTTCCGAGGTTCGTCCTTGAAACCAGTGGCGCACGCGCAGATTGGTTCGGGAGCAACGTCGGGCGGCAAGTGTTGCTGGGCTTCAGGCCGGAACATATTTCGTTGGCAGACGACAAGGCCGGGCGAAACACGAGGAGCATCATAGCCAGTATCCTCTCGGAACAATTCATCGGCGCAGAAACCATCGTTCAGGTTCAGGTGGGTGAACGCATCATTCAGTTGCGGGGCGGTGGTTCGCAGACACCCCGGGCGGGCGAGGAGGTGACGTTGAGTTTTGATTTCAGCCACGTTCATATTTTTGATGCGGCCACGGGCGTGGCGGTAGATTCAGTTTTTAAAAGCGCCGCTTGACACATCAGGGCATTTCGCAAACGCTCGCACAAGAGTTCGTATGAGTTCAACACATCTACATCGAATGAAACATCGACTGTCCAAAGCCTTCGTCGCTCTCGCCAACATGCTCGCAGCGGCTGTCATCGTCGCAGCAATCGGCGGTTGCTCCACGTCCTCGCCAAAAACTGCGTGGGTTGAACCCGGTTTCAAATCCATCTTCAACGGCGAAAACCTTGATGGCTGGGTGTTGATGGGTAAAAAAGGCGTCGGCTACGGCGTGACAAATGGCGCGATCTATTGCGCGACTGGCAGCGGCGGAAATCTTTTCACCGAGAAGGAATACGAGAACTTCGCGATGCGGTTTGAATTCAAGTTAGAGAATGGTTCAAACAATGGCATCGGCATCCGCGCGCCATTAGACGGTGATGCAGCGTATCTCGGAATGGAGATTCAAGTGCTGGATGAAGGCGCGGCGGAGAACGGCAAATGGGGCAAACTACGCGACGAACAATTTCACGGCTCGATCTATGGCGTTGCCGCTGCGAAGAAAGGTGCGCTCAAACCCGTGGGCGAATGGAACACGCAATTGATCATCGCCAATGGGCGACAGATAACCGTGGTGCTGAACGACGTGACCATCCTCGATGCGAATATCAACGACATCAACGATCCCGTGATGATCGCCAAGCATCCGGGTTTGTTCCGTGAACGCGGGCACATCGGATTTTTGGGTCATGGCGATTACATCGAGTTCCGCAACATACGCGTGAAGGAGTATCCGCGCACGACCATTACCGCGTTGAAGGGTGAAGGGTTCACTTCACTGTTCAACGGAAGCGATCTGACGGGATGGAGGGGGCTCGCTGGCAGTCCGCCCGAGCGTGCCGCCATGTCCGCTGCCAATCTTGCTGCCGCCCAAGCCAAAGCCGATGAATTGGCGCGGGCACACTGGAAAGTCGAGGATGACGCGTTGGTGTATCGCGGCACGAATTACGATATTGGTCAGCTTTGCACTGCGAAGGATTATGTGAACTTTGAATTCTTGGCGGACTGCAAAATTGAGCCTCACGCAGACACAGGTTTCTATCTGCGAGGCACGCCCCAAGTGAACATTTGGGATCCGTTCACGCAGCCGACGAAGTCTGGCAGCGAAGTAGGATCGGGCGGACTTTACAACAACAAGATGCACCCATCGAAGCCATTGTTGGTGGCGGACAAACCCATCGGTCAGTGGAATCAAATCCGCATCATCATGGCGGGAGAGAAGGTGCATGTATTCCTTAACGGCGAACTCGTGGTCAACGACGTGACGCTGGAAAATTATTGGCAACGCGACCTGCCGGTGCTGCCGTTTGGTCCAATTGAATTGCAGTCCCACAACTCCGTGGTGTGGTTCAAGAAACTCTACATCCGCGAGCTGCACCCGTCTGTGAGGTGATGGCGGTTTCAACCCCGACCCAATTTTTAACCGCTGATCTGCGCTAATTATCGCTAATCCAAAATGGCGTGGAAGCTGTTATCAGTGGGGATCAGCGGTAAAAATCAGGCTTGGAATTCAAATCTCCCACTTCACCGGCACGGTAAGTTTTTTTCCAAAGCGATTATTGTAGTGGAGTTGCCGCTGTGAGACCCCGTATTCATGGACGAGCTTGGTGATCTTCACGTCGTAGCAGCAGTATTCCGCAATCTCCAGCATCTTGCCCTCCTTGAACCACTCGATGGCTTGCAATCCCTCGGCAGTTTTCTCCACGCCAAAAGTCGCGGTGGCGATGGAGTCGAGCGAGAGGCGATGGTTCAAAATACTCTGCAAATCCACCAGCATGTCGAGCGTGGGCAATTGCGTGAGATCAAACGGCGTGTAGCCGTGCAACACTTCGTAGTCAAAGCGCAGCACGTTGAACCCCACGACGAGATCGGCGCGCTGAAGTTCGGTGAGCAGGTCGTTGACTTGTTTCTCGCCGTAGATGCGATACTCGCCCTGCGCGGTGTTATAGGTCACGCCGACGCTGAGTCCCATCTTGTTGATGTTGCCCCACCCGCCCACTTCATCAGCGGACTTCTGCGTTTCCAGATCGAAATAGACAATGTTCTTCGCCATGCGCTCGACTTCGGTTTCTTTTCCTTAATCATGATCTCCAGCTCCAAAGATCACCATCAAGATTAGGATTAAGAGAAAAGGGAAAGCGAGTCGCGAATTGACCACGCGCGCTTCCTCGCTACGCTGCCGTCGTGCAGGAAACCGAAACAACCACACTCTCCGCGCCCACGCCGCGCGCCGGGTTATCGCGTTTCTACACCGACCTCATCGGGCGACGCGTCTTCACATTCCTGCTGGCACTGCATGGCGTGGGCGCGTTTGCACTGATCACGTTCGGTGTGTTGTTGCGCAAGTTCAGCATCGCGCGATCTGTCGTGCGCCCGCTGGTTGCCCGCGAAATTTCCCGCGCCGGAGTGAAGCTGCTGCCGATGTTTCTGTTCGCGTCGCTGGCGATGGGTTTTCTCATCATAGGTCAAGCGGCCCCGTGGGTATCCAGGGTGGGCGGCGAAAATACTTTTCTCGGTGACATCATGGTCATCGTGGTCGTGCGTGAACTCGGCCCGTTGCTGACGGCGTTCCTCGTGTTGGCGCGCGTCGGCACGGCAAACGTCGTCGAACTTGGTACGGCGCGGGCAATGGGCGAGGTGGAATCACTCGAAGCACTCGGCATTGATCCCGTGCATTACTTCGTCGTCCCACGCGTCATCGGCATGGCGGTGGGGATTTTCTCCCTCACGGTCTATCTGATACTCGGCACGCTCGGCAGCGGTTATCTCTGGGCGTTCATCCAGGATGTGCCCCTACAACCGGGTGATTACTTCAATCAACTCGCCGGCGCGCTCACGTATCTGGATTTCATCCTGCTTACACTCAAGACCTGCGCGTTCGGTTGCATCATCGCCATCGTGACGTGTTATCACGGGCTGGCGCAGCCGTTGCAACTGGATCAAATCTCCCGTGCCACCGTGCGTGCCGTCGGCCAAAGCGTCATCGCCTGCGTCTTGATTGATGCAATGTTCATCATCATCTACCTCACACTGTGATGAACGACTCCGCGACACTCACCACCCAAACACCCATACTCGAAATGCGGGGATTTGCGGTGGCTTCGATGAAAAATCCGAACGTCAGCGTGGCCAGAGATGTGAATTGGACCGTGAACGCTAGTGAGTTCTGGGTCGTAGGCGCGCCGCAACATTCCGGCAAAAGCGATTTTCTGATGACGGCAGGCGGCATCCTGTCGCCTGCGGATGGAGAGTTCACATTCCTCGGCGAAACGATGCCGATCTTTGAGGAATCCCGCATGACGCATCGGTTGAAGCTGGGGTTTGTGTTCGACGGCGGACAGTTGCTCGGCTCGCTGACGATTGCGGAGAACATCGCGCTGCCGTTGCGTTACCACTCGAAAATGACCAGCGCGGAAATCGAGGCACGCGTCAACGAACTGCTGGAGGTAACCGAGTTGGTGGCGTGGGCGAACAGCACGCCGCTGAACGTAGCTCGCAGTTGGCAACAACGCGCCGGACTCGCGCGCGCGCTGGCCTTGTCGCCAGAAGTGCTTTTGCTCGACAGTCCGCTCACCGGCTTGGATGTGCGCCACACTACTTGGTGGTTGAGCTTTCTCGGTGAACTGGCGAAGGGGCATCGCATCGCAGCCGGAAAGCCGTTGACGTTGGTGGTGACTGCGGATGATTTACGACCGTGGCGGCGACGGGCGAATCGCGTGGGGTGTTTGAGCGGCGGAAAATTTCTCGTGCTGGGTGATTGGTCAGCCGTGGAAAGTTCCCGCGAACCAGTTGTGCAGGAATTGTTGCGGGATTGACAGTGATGAGTGGTGGGCGCTGAGGGATTCGAACCCCCGACCTACTCGGTGTAAACGAGTTGCTCTAACCAACTGAGCTAAGCGCCCGAATCGAACCCACCCGGTTCAGGGTCGCCAGAATAATTGATTTTGTTGGGCGCTCAAGTTCTATTGTTTTTGCATCACGCGCCGTCAGGTGTCCCGGTTTGGATCAAAACGAGACAAACCCTTCGAGCCACTTCCCGATTTCAAAGTGCATGAGGCTGCGGCATATCGGCTGCTTGATTGTGCTCCATGATGACAACGCTCTTTGTTCTCACTGCGCTCGCGGCAGCAGGGTTGTTCACAGAACTCCTCGCTGCCAGCCATGCGCCGCTCGGTTATCAGGACGAAACGGGCTTTCACTTCGGGCCTGAATTCTCCCAAGGACAATCTTTCGATCTCGAAAACCCCAGCTAACAAACTTTCCGGGCAATGATTTGGTCATCCCTTGCGGATGGCATTGTGGCCCGGCTCCCCGACTCGCGTTGAGGTGCCGGCAATCCGCAAACAACAAATCCCCTGTCGGCAACTTCGCTCTTCTGAATTGGTTCCTCAGTGGATGCGCCGCCGACGGGGGATTTAGTTTTTCAAGGCAGTTCTCAGAATCCCATTTTCGACATCTCGCGTTCGAGAGCCGCTTGAAATTGTAGAGCGTCCGCCTGTGTGGGTTTGTAACCCTGCACCTTGGGAACGACGCCGAGCCGCCCCGTTTGATCGAGATACCAATCCGCATTCGCGCCGTCGCTGAACGTGACACTGCCGCTGACCATTGTGCCCGGCCTCGCGATCTTGTCCACAGACACGGCGACTTGCCCTGCGGTATCTTCGGGCAACACCGGCGACTCCGCGACTGGGGCAGCGGTTGCTGGGGCGGGAATTGGCGGCGCGACGGGCTTGGGCGGTTCAGGATCTTTGAGACGCAGCTTGAGATCATCCACTAGGAAACGAACCTCCATGTATGTGAGCTGCAAACCAAACTCCGAGGAGATACGCGTTTGCACCTCTGCGAGCTTCTGGCCTGCTGCGATCCACTCCGTGACGGTCTTTTGTTGTGCCTCGGTTAAATTCATAGTTCTGCGGGATGAAAACCTACGGTTACGCGGCTGAATTTTTTTCCCGCTCGGACGCGCTCAACTCGCGGAAATCACTGAGCTTTCCTTTTTTTACAGTGCCGTCCTTTAATTTCAGCACGACCTGCGGCGGCCAACCAGCCTTGGCTTCGATCACACTTTCCACCACACCGACAGTGCGGGTGAGTCTGTGAACCATGTTCTCGCCGAGATAACCTTCACCGGTGGCCGGAATTTTAGTTTTGCCCATGACGTGAGTGTGCTGAAAAAATCCGTCGGGTTCAATGTCCGAATGATGTAAGCCAATCTTTGCGGTCGAAAAGAAACTTTCTCGCGCGGCGGTTTTTGTATTCAATCAGCACGCTTATGAGTCAGGCCCATTCTCTCACGACGACCGCGTTTGAATTGCCGGGGTTTCGCATCACGAAATCTCACGGCGTGGTGCGCGGCATCGTGGTGCGTTCGCGTTCGATCATCGGCAACATCGGCGCAAGCATCCAGAGTTTGTTCGGCGGGAACATCACGCTCTACACAGAGTTGTGCGAACGCGCGCGGGAAGACGCCTTCAATCAAATGCTAGCGGATGCAGGCAAGGCGGGCGCGAACGCCGTCATCGGTGTACGCTACGACGCCACGGAGATCGGCAACGGCATCACCGAGGTGATCTGTTACGGCACAGCGGTGTCGGTGGAGCAGGTGGGTTGATAGATTTAAGTTGATGGTTGATGGCGGGGCAAAAGACAAAGCCGATGTGGAATTCTTAAAAACAAAACGACCCAGCAGCGGCAATGCACAGCCGTCACTGGGTCGTGAGGAACCGAGGTGAAAACCTCGCACAGAAGCAGTGCCTCTGGTGCAGTTGTCAGGCTATATGACGAGTAAACAAAGTCAATGTCGGGGTTCCGTGGCGGAGGATGTGGCTGGTAGGGCGCGTCACTCCGTGTGCGCCGTCGTCTGTCTGACCAAGCCCGGCGCGCACGGAGTGACGCGCCCTACCAGCGGCTGGCTTTATTTAGTTGTGTCGGGCTTGATTCTAATCACTGCTCTATCGGTCACCCACGCCACTGAATCCGAGACGCACGCTGGGTTTCTCTTTGATTCCCACCCGTTGACGCTTGAATCTGGTTGGCGCACGGAAGCCTTCGGCCCGTTTTATTATCGCCAGCGGACGGAGCTGGAAAAACTATGGGCTGTCCCACCGCTCTTCTCGCACTCGGTCACGGATGCCGACTCGGAGGAATACGACGTTCTTTATCCGCTGCTCACCTACAATCGCGCCGGAGCGGAATACCGCTGGCAACTGTTCCAGCTCCTCAGTTTTTCCGGCGGCCAAAGCCAGGCGGAAGTTCGTCGGGATCGCTTCACAATCTTTCCGTTCTATTTTCAACAACGCTCGCCGGACTCGAACCAGAATTACACCGCGCTCTTTCCCCTCTACGGTCATCTCAAGAATCGCGGCTTCCGCAGCGAGATTGATTTCGCGCTCTGGCCGCTTTACATAAAATCCATCAAGCGTCCCTCGGCCAGTCCGTTGCCGAATGATCCATTCCTGTCGCTCGGTAGGAGCTGGCTCAATTCGCGGCGTGGCGACGTGACCACTTACAATTACGTCTATCCGTTCTTTCATCTGCGCTATGGAGAGGGTCTGTTCGGTTGGCAATTCTGGCCATTGCTCGGTCACGAACACAAAGAGATCACCACCAAGACAAACAACTGGGGCGATCTGGAAACCACGCCCGGCCACGACAAGACGTTTTATCTCTGGCCGATCTATTCGCAGGTAGAGCGCGGCATCGGCAGTACGAACGCGGAGAGCGATCTGCTGGTGTTTCCCATCTATCGCCAGTTGCGTTCGCCTGCGCGCGATTCGACGAGTTACCTTCCGCCGCTCGGCCTGACGATCACGGAAGATCGCGCGCGGAAGTATCGCGAAGTCGGCTTCCCGTGGCCGATCATCGTCTTCACACGGGGAGAAGGAAAAACCATCAGCCGCGTGTGGCCGCTGTTTGGACTAGCCGAAAACGAAGCACTTGAAAGTAACTTTTGTCTCTGGCCGCTCTACAAGTTCAACGCCAAGCGCGGCACATTGCTCAATCGCGAGCGCACTCGCATCCTGCTCTTCCTCTACTCGCGCACCGAAGAGACGAACAAGGAAACCAAGGCGATGAAAACGCGCACCGACCTCTGGCCGCTGTTCTCGCATCGTACCGATTACAACGGCAACTCACGCCTCCAACTGCTCGCGCCGCTCGAACCATTGCTGCCCGCGAGCAAGAGCATCGAGCGCAACTGGTCGCCGCTCTGGAGCGTCTGGCGTTCTGAAAACAATCCGCGCACCGGCGAGGCAAGCCAGTCGTTGCTTTGGAATCTGTATCGTTGTGAAGTTTCGCCTGCGACCAAAAAAGGCTCGCTCCTGTTCGGCTTAATTCAGTATGAATCCAGTGCTGAAAAGCGAAGCTGGCGGCTGTTTTACCTTCCGCTGAAGAATTGCAGTAAGGTTTCCGATCATGTTCCAGAACATCGGTGAAATAGCGCTCCTTTTTTGGAGCACGATCCGTGCGTTGCCGCTGGTCTGGCGTCAACGCGCCAAGGTGCTTGAAGAGTTCCATGAGATCGGCAACGCCAGCCTGCTCATGGTGGCGGTGCTTTCATTCTTCCTCGGCGGCGTCATCGCATTGCAGACCGGCCCCGTGCTGGCGGAACGCGGATTGCACAGCGCCATCGGCGGACTCGTCGGCATCTCAATGGCGAAGGAACTCGCGCCGATCATGATGTCCATCCTCATCGCCGGACGCATCGGCTCTGCGTTTGCCGCAGAGATCGGCTCGATGCGTGTGTATCAGGAGATTGATGCGTTGCGCACGATGAACATAAATATCGTGAATTATCTCGTGATGCCGCGTCTCGTCGCCATCACCATCGCCCTTCCCATGCTCGTCACGTTCGCCATCCTGGTCGGCTGGCTCGGCGGCGCGACTGTCGCCCAAGTCACGACGCAGATAGATGTGCCGTTTGAATCGTTCTTCGAGAACATGAAAAACATCGTCGGCATCGGCGAAGTCATGCATGGCGTGTTCAAGAGCTGGTGCTTTGCATGGATCATCGGAGTGGTTTCCTGCCATCAAGGATTGACCACGCGCGGCGGACCGCGCGGCATCGGACGCTCCGTCACCAAGGCCGTCGTGAACTCCATCGTGCTGATCGTGTTGTTCGACTACGTCCTCACCCGGCTTCTCCTTCACTGATGAACGACAACGGCACAACTCAACACGGCGTCAGCGTGCAAGTGCGCGGCATCCGGCGCAGTTACGGCGAGCAGGAAGTGCTCAAGGGTATTGATCTCGAAGTGCGCCCCGGCGAAATCTTCGTCATCATGGGCGCGAGCGGCAGCGGCAAGAGTGTGTTGCTCCGCCACATCATCGGTCTCGAAGCACCGGACGCTGGCGAGATTCTCGTCAACGGCGAGTCCGTTCACTCCAGCGATGTCGCCAGCAAATATCGTATGGCTCTCGTCTTCCAATCCGGCGCGCTGCTCAACTCCCTGACTGTCGGCGAGAACGTCGGGCTTTACCTGAGCGAACACCGGCTCAAGTCGCCCGATGAAATCCGTAAAATCGTTTTGGACAAACTTGAAGTCGTGGGACTCAAAGGTACGGAAGACAAGTTGCCTACTGAACTTTCCGGTGGCATGAGGAAGCGCGCCGCCATCGCCCGCGCCCTAGTCATCGAGCCGGAACTCATCCTTTACGATGAGCCCACGAGCGAGTTGGACCCCGTTTCCTCCGTCGTCATCGGCGATGAGATTTATCAACTCAACAAACGCATCGGCGTCACGTCACTCGTCGTCTCGCATGATCGCGACCTCGCATTCGGCATCGCGGATCGCATCGCAGTGATGCACGAGGGCGAGATCATTGCGCTCGGAGCGCCCGACGAAGTGAAGCGCAGCCAGCATCCTGTCATCCGCAAATTCATTCACGCAGATTTCAAACGTCAACCCAAAGCCTGAAAGCCTATGAAAAACACAATCGAAACCCGGCTCGGTTATTTCGTGTCCATCATCGTCATCGCAGCGGTGTTCATCATGATCATCGTCGGCGGCTTCGAGAAATTTCAAAGCAAGCTCCGCGTCCACGCGCTGTTTGATTCCGCGCAACAACTCAAACCGGGCGACCGCGTCAAACTCGCCGGCGTGGAAGTCGGCAAGGTCAGCTCCATCATGCTGGACTCGAACAAAGTCGTCGTGATCATGTTGCTGCATACCGATGCGCCGGTGAAGGCCGACAGCGTCGCGACCATCCTGATGGCGGGATTGATGGGGCAGAACTTTGTGTCGCTGGAGTTCGGCACCGTGAAGGCCGGGCCTGTTGCCAATGACGCCTTGCTTGCCTCCACCGAGCAACCCGACTTCACCATCATCATGAAAAAACTGGATGGTGTCGCTTCCGGGATGCAGGGGCTCACCAAGACTTTGAGCGGTGAGAAGATTGATAACCTGCTCATTCCGCTTACCGCCGCTGTCAACGACATCAAAGCCACAAGCGCGCAGATCGCTTCGGGCAAAGGCACGATCGGCAAACTGGTGTTCGATGAAGCGCTCTACAACACCGCCATCACCACCGTTTCAAACCTTCAATCCACGAGCGACGAAATCAAAGCCGCCATCGCCGAAGCCAAGAAAACTTTCATCGGAGTCAACGCAGGCGAAGGCACGTTGGGCAAACTGGTGAAGGATGAAAAACTCTACGCCGAGACGACCGCTGCGATGACGCAAATCAAAGAGATCGCGCAAAAGATAAACCAAGGACAGGGCACGATCGGCAAGCTCATCAACGAACAGGAATTCTACAAGAACGCCAAGATCACCTTGCAGAAGGTGGACAAGGCCACGGAAGGATTGGAAGACCAAGGGCCGTTGAGCGTGTTGGGGATTTTGGCGAACAATTTGTTCTGAACGGGGCTGCGCCCGTCATTGGGCGCAGCAAACTCCGCTACCGAGTTGATTGGGAAATGCGGAACGCCCACTCTCAGTTGTGCGTTGCAGTGGCCAACGACGACCACACTCCGGGAAAAGAAAAGGAGCGGCTTTCGCCGCCCCTTCCTCCATAACAACAACCCACAACAAACAGTTCATTTCTTCTTCTTCGCGCCCGGGCCACGCTTCTCACCGTCGCCGCCTTCGTTGCCAGGACCGCCCGGTCCACCGGGGCGACGTTCATCGCGAATCTTTTCCCACTTGGCGTATTGATCGGCGGTGAGGATTGCTTTGACCTTTGCGCTCATCGCTTCGCGGGATTCTTTCATCTTCTCGCGGCGTTCTTCCGGCGAGAGATCCTTCATGGCTTCGCGCTGGGACTTGAAGACTTCCTGCAATTTGGATTTCTGCTCGTCGCTGAGGCCAAGCTTCTCGGCCATTTCCTTGAGCATGTCACCGCGTTGGCCACCCCCTGCACCGCGGGGTCCGCCTTCGGGGCGTTCGGGGCGATTGGGTTTATCCTCAGCGCGGAGCGTGGGGGTGAAGGCGATTAACGCGCCCGCTGCGAGAGCGGCCAGGAGACTTACTTTGTGCATTTTCATAAACTTTCTTTTCTTTCGTTTTTGGCCGCGTCTTCATGACGCGACATGTGATGAGAGAGACGCGGGCGGCGGGAAATGGTTACAACAAAGCATGAGTCCTGATTTTGAACCGCTAATCTGCGCTAATCTGCGCTGATGAAAACGTCCTTGATGGTCGCACGGATAAAAAGTGCCGCACTCTCTCTCTTGTCGTTCTGTGCTTGTTTGGATTAGGGATAATGAGTGCAAATTAGAGGTTTCAAATCCTTGGGGGATTTCATTTGCGGTGTTTCATCCGCCACCTGTTTTGCATATTGTCTCGCCCGCACGAATGAACAAACGCGCACTCATCCAAAATATTATTGCCAAGCTCAACAGTGAACTGGCTGTCTATTTCCGCGCAGCACAGGCATCGCGCGCCGAAGCCACTCACGAGTCGAGCAAAGCCGAAAACAAATACGACACTCGCGGACTTGAAGCCTCATATCTCGCGCGCGGCCAATCCAAGCAAGCGGCGGAGTTGGAGACATCCATTGAGGAGTTTGAGAAGCTGGAAGTGCGGAAGTTTTCCGATGGCCAAGGCATTGGCGTCGGCGCGTTGGTGCATTTGGAGACGGGCGGCGAGGTGTCATTCTATTTCATCGGCCCGCGAGCGGGTGGCACGGAGGTGGTGCAGGACAAAAAAGAAGTTCTCGTCATTACGCCGCAATCACCGCTCGGCGCACAACTCATGGAGAAGAAGCAGGGAGATCGTCCGCAACTTCTCCTCGCAGGCAAGAAGCAACCGTCGCAGATCGTCTCCGTGGAGTAGCGGCGTTTTTCAAACTATTTTCGGAGTGCCTCGAAAGCTTTCGGGGCAGCAACGCAAGCCCACCAAGTCGCGGGATGTTTTCAGGCACTGCACATGCCATGTTGCCGTGGCCGGGGACGGCCACCCCCGTCACCGTAGTGTGCGAGTCTCAATAATCCCAGTGGCGGATTACGGAAGCAGTCGGGCGCTGAAGTATTGGTTTGATTGCAAAACTGCACCGGAATTTGTGAACCAGATCGTGCCGTAGGGATTTAGCGCGTTTGAAATCTTTAGCCAGTTCGTGGTGCTCAAGTTGGTGGAAGATTGGATCGCAAAGGTGCGCCCCGCATCACCTGTGAGTTGGAATTGAAACGGCTCGCTCGCCGCCGCGCGGCTGGATTATGGAGCAGCGGCCTCGTCCCGCCGGGCACGGGATTGCCCGCCGCGTCCACTATCAACAATTGCACATTGCGTTTGCGAACCTGCTCGATGCGGGCATTGACGAGCGTTTTCCAATCGTTGTTTTCCACAAGAAAATCATCCGCGTAAAAACTCACGCCTGCGCGCGGTCCCTCCATGTGAAGACTTAGCGAGGTCAACGTGCCCGAGATGTTGAGCGTGTAGCCGCCGTTGAGTTGCGTCCAGTTCGTCGCGGTCGCCGTGCCGGAAGCAACGGTTGTGTAGGTCGTCCCCCCGCCATCGGTCTTCTGCATTGTCAGCAACACGGGTTGATTGCCGCCGCCGACCAAGCGCACCCACGCACTAATCTTGTAGGTGTTGGTTGGCTGCAAAACACCAAGGACGGATTGGTGAATGCCGTTCCAAGCGTCGGTGCGATTTACCAGCACCCCAGAGCGACTGCCGGAGTGCGATTGCGCAGTGGGCGACGTGAGCGTGGCTGGCCCCGTTGAAAACCAACTGGTTGTGCCGGACTCGAAGCCGGGATTGAGCGCGAGGTTTTGCGCGACACTGGGTAGCGCAGCCAACAACACAGCGACCACGGCATATCCTGTTTTAGCAGCCTCAAAAGATCGGGAAAAATTCATGCGTCGAATTGAATTTATGGTTTGAACGCAACCAAGAAGGCTGGTCTTTCCGATTTCCAAAGCCGTCTTTTCTAATGACGTGCCCCTGCATTCGCTCACGAAAAAGCGCGGCATCGAAGGTAAACAACCCGACGCTGGCTGGAATCACGCTTACCTCCTCAAACTCATCGGCGGCCAACAAAATTGGATGCGTTTGCCATAGGAAAATATTCGGGCAGCAGACGCCAAGGAGGTGGGGGTGGGGAACCCCGCTGAAGAAACGTACTGCTACCCGAACGGGTGGATTCTTGAAGAACAGCCAAATTTTGTCAATCCTTGAACCCCACCGGAAAATACGGGGTGACCAGACACTGTTTGACCCTCAAAAATCCCGTGTCCATCGGCGGTTTCCATGATTAAAATCCCGGCGCGATGAATATCCTCTGTGACGAATCTTGCACCGGCTATCACAGCCCGGGTCATCCGGAGCGGCCCTCGCGGATCACGGATTCGCTCGCGCTTCTGCGGCGGCAGCCGGAGTTGCCGGTCGAACGGCTCACGCCCGCTCCTGCATCAGACGAAGCCATCTTGCGGGCGCATGTGCCGGAACACATCGCACGGCTGCGTGTGCCGCGAAACTTCGACGCAGACACGTTCCATTTCCCTGATGTTGAAAAGATGGCGCGCAATGCCGCCGGAGCAGGATTGCTTGCGCTTGAATATGCGCGGAAAGGCGAGGCGGTTTTTTCCCTCATGCGCCCGCCAGGGCATCACGCCACACGCGCGGAGGCGATGGGGTTTTGCTATTTGAACAACATCGCCATTGCTGCGCTTCACGCGCTCGCTACTGGCACAAAGCGGGTAGCAGTGTTTGATTTTGATGTTCATCATGGCAACGGCACAGAGGACATTCTCTTGAACAAGGCGGGCTCAGCGTTTTTTTCCGTGCATGAACATCCCTGTTATCCCGGCACCGGCGCGGCGCATGTGGGCGACAATTGTTTCAACTTCCCGGTTCGCCCGTTCGCCACGCGGGAGGAATATCGCGACGCGTTGTCGCGTGCGCTGGATGGTTTGAAAACATTTCGCCCGGAGATGATCGGCGTCTCGGCGGGATTCGATGCGTATGCGCAAGACCCGCTTGCGAACAGTCCGCTCGAAGCGGAAGACTTTCACTGGCTCGGCAGCGAATTGCGCAAGACGGGCGTGCCGATGTTCAGTCTGTTGGAAGGCGGTTACAGCGATGACCTGCCGGAATTGATCCTCGCTTATCTGAAAGGTGTGAATGGGAAATAGCATGTCATCAGTCCGGGCAAAACTTCCAATGTTCCTTTCGCTCGTTGTTGTACTGGTTGCCAGTGGTTGCATGACACGCAACCCACCTCGCACATCATTCAAGGTCGGTGATGTGACTGTTCACGCCCACGTATTTCAGCGCGGCGCGTTTTCGCCCGTGATGATCAATGTCCACGACGACGAAAACACGTCCGTTCTCGCAGGCAAAGTCATCGTCAAAGAATCCGGCGGACGGCTTGTTGAGCTTGTTCACAGCGGGCGGCGGTTTGTGGAATTCAAACTCGATGGCCAGACGTATCGTTTCGATCCGAACCGCATCTTTTCCGAAGACGGAATCCGCGCCACTCTTTCGCGCCGCAGCTATTATTCCGAACCAGCACATCGCGTTGTGAAAGAGTTTGCCGCTGGATTCATCGCGCAGTTTGCTCTCGATCACGAACCCGTGATCGTGGCGTTGCACAACACCGACGGGCACGGCCTTACGATCAACAGCTATCGCGTGGATGGCGACAAGAGTGCCGCGTCCGCCACGCTTCACGCCAGCGCACGGCGCAGTGTTGGAGATTTTTTCTACGTCACCGACCGGCGATTCTTTGATTATCTCAAGGCGCGCGACTTCAACGTGACGCTTCAGGACGATGCGAATGTTCCCGACGACGGCTCGGCCTCGGTCTATTTTGCGCGCAAAGGAATCCCCTATCTGAACATCGAGGCTGACGTGAGCCATCTCGATGAACAAACGGAAATGGTGCGCGTGGCGCGTGAGATGATTGTGGAGCTGGGCTTGATTCCGCGTTGAAAACTCGAAAAGAACTTTGCGAATCCTTCGCCCGCCAGTTAGAACGTCCCCATGCGACAACTCTCTCATCTCAACGCGCGGGGCGAGGCCAGCATGGTGGACGTGTCCGCCAAGCCCGTGCAACGGCGCGTGGCGATGGCGCGCGGCGAAATCCGGCTGGCAAAAGCCACGTTGAAACTCATCGAGTCCGATCGCATCGCCAAGGGCAATGTTCTCGCCACGGCGCGGCTTGCGGGAATTCTTGCGGCAAAAAAAACCGGCGACCTCATCCCGCTGTGTCATCCACTGCCCATCACTCATTGTGAGGTGAATTTTGAGACGCCCAAATCGCGAGACCGCATCGCGATCACAGCCACTGCCAAAATCGCCTCGCAAACGGGTGTTGAGATGGAGGCGCTGACTGCGGTAAGCGTGGCGGCGTTGACGATCTACGACATGTGCAAGGCGGTGGACAAAAAAATGCGCGTCACGGATGTGCGGCTCGTCTCCAAGACCAAGTCGCCAGCTAGCTGACAAACGTCGGCTCAAACACCGGGCCGAAACCGTGTTTCCGAAGCAGCTCGATGAACTTCGTGATGCCGCGTTTCTCATCTGAGCAAAGGTGATGATGGATGTGCCAGCCGAGATAATCTTTCCGGAAATCCAACGTGTATTCCACGCGACTGCTGATGATGTGATCCATCGTGTCGAGACCGAAGTCGCACGCCTCACGCAGCGTGCGGCGCAAATCAGCCGTGTGAACGCCCCGCCGCATCGCCCACACTGCATAGACAAACGGTAGTTGGGTCAGGTCCGTCCATTCCGCGCCAAGATCGAAAATTTCATGCGTCTGGTTGGCGAACAGAAAATCCAGCGCGGGATCGCCGATGAGCAGGACGAACTCCTTATCCTTTGCCACCGCATAATCTTCCAACGGCTTGAACTCCGGCTTCAGTCCGCGCTCGGCCAGCAACACTTTCAGCAGCATCACGCTCGTGAGCGAAGCGGTGTCGCAGAAAACTTCCTTCGCCTCCTCAATCGGTTTCTTGTGCGCAAGAAAAACACTCTTCACCTCGCCGAGTGACGCCACCGCGATCCCGTCCAGCACATCGTAGCGATCATGGAACAGAGGTTCGACGATGCTGACGAGCGCGGCGTCGAGTTCATCCCGCTGCAACATCTGCGCGAGTTTGGACGGCACATCATAGACGATCTCGCTTTCCAGACCGCGTGTGAGCGGCACGGCGTTGAGCGCCTTCACCGAGCCGACACGGAATTTGCCGAGCGATTGATCCAGCGCATACTCGCGCTCGACCCTGCTGGCAACCTGCGCGCGTTCGACCCATTTGGCGCTGGCCGCCGGATCGTCCGTCGTCGCCATGCGAAGCTTTGGAGTTGAATCAGACATTTGACCAGCCATGAGGTAGCAAGCCAGCGGTCAAATTTCAATCATAGTGATTTCCACGCCCCCGCTTGCACGAGTTCTTGCACGAGTGGGCGCGCTGTTTATACTGCCGCCCGGTTTTGAAATCATTATGAGCAATCAACCCATCCGTGTCGCTGTCACCGGTGCTGCCGGTCAAATCTCCTATTCACTCCTGTTCCGCATCGCTTCCGGCGATCTGTTCGGGCCGAACCAACCCGTCATCCTCCACCTCCTCGAAGTGGACATCCCCGAAATCCTCGAGAAGCTCAAGGGCACGGTGATGGAGATCGAAGACTGCGCCTTCCCGCTGCTCAAAGGCATCGTGGCCACCGGCAACATGGACGTCGGCTTCAAGGACGTGAACTGGGCACTCTTCGTCGGTGCCGCGCCACGCAAAGCCGGCATGGAACGCAAAGACCTCCTCGGCGCGAACGGGAAAATTTTCGTCGGCCAGGGCAAAGCGCTCGAGAAGAACGCAGCAGCGGATGTTCGCGCGCTCGTCGTCGGCAATCCCTGCAACACCAATGCGTTGATCCTCATGAACAACGCCCGCAACATCCCGCGCGACCGCTTCTTCGCCATGACCCGCCTCGACGAAAACCG
>CAMCWI010000029.1 GCA_945882065.1 Akkermansia muciniphila | reverse complement strand
TTTTATCAGACGAGAGAGCACGGCGGTTTTTTATTCAGTGTTTATTCTCCAAACGTTCTGTGTCTTAATCCGCGTGTGAACAAAACCGTCGCCCGCATCCAGAAACTTTCCCGCCTGCGCCCCACGCTCGCGCTCGTGCTGGGCAGCGGATTCAACCACGTCCTGCGCGATCTCGACGTGGACGCACGGCTGGCTTATTCCAAAATCCCAGGCTTCCCCAAAACCACGGTCGCCGGGCACAGCGGGGAATTGCTCATCGGGAAACTCGGTGGCACACCCGTCATCGTGTTGAGCGGACGCGCGCACTACTACGAAGGTCACACAATGGAGCAGGTGACCTTCGCGGTGCGGACTCTTGCAGCGTGCGGCATAAAAGACTTGTTGCTCACCAACGCGGCTGGCGGCATCAACCGGAGTTTTCGCGCGGGCGATTTCATGTTGCTGACCGATCACATCAACCTCATGGGAGCAAATCCGTTGCGCGGCCCTGCCCCGCCCGGCCTGCCGCGTTTCGTGGATTTGTCTCATGCGTATGATCCAGCGTTGAACAAACTCGTCGTCGAAACCGCCAGAAAAGTGAAAGTGCAACTTCGCTCTGGCGTCTATCTCGCCGTCAGCGGGCCGAGCTACGAAACCCCTGCCGAGATCAAAGCCTTCGCCCGACTCGGAGCGGATGCAGTCGGCATGAGCACCGTGCCGGAAACAATCGTGGCGCGGCAATACGGCCTGCGCGTGGCGGCCATTTCCTGCATCACGAATCTCGCGGCAGGCATCAGCAAATCACCGCTGTCGCACGAGGAAGTTCTCGAAACCAGCGAGCGTGTGAAAGATGTCGGGGCACGATTACTCAAAACATTTGCGACTCTTTATGACCAAGATCAACATTGAACAACTCATCCAGGCTGCAGCGCAGGCACGCCAACTCGCCGTGGCTCCTTACTCTAACTTTCTAGTCGGCGCGGCACTGCTTACGCGCACCGGCGAGATTATCACTGGCGCGAACGTCGAGAGCGCGAGCTACGGACTGACGTGTTGTGCGGAGCGCGTGGCTTTATTCAAGGCATTGACGGATGGTAAAAATGATTTCGTGGCGGTGGCAGTCGTGGCTAAAGCTCCCGACGGCGCAACGCCATGCGGAGCTTGCCGGCAATTACTCGCCGAGTACGCGCCGAATGCCGGTGTGTTCGTTGCGGACAGCCGGGCGTTGAAGAAAATCCACCGATACACCGTGGCAAAGTTGTTGCCCCGCGCATTCACCGGCGATGCACTCGGATAATTATCGTCGGGTGAAGCTATCAGATCGTCCTCGTCCTCGCTTTATTTTATTAAATCCGAGGACGAGGAGGATTCAGCTAGTGCGCGGCAGTTTTAGTCACACTTGTTTCACTTCGCTGACTTGCTTCCTGAGTGAGTTCGTCAAATACTTCAGCCATGCCCTGTGAAGAACGCCTTCAGTCCTCCCGATGCACTTGCGCGAGGCATTGCATTCTCCTCTGGCTCGCGTTCGCAGTCGTTCAGTCTGCATGTGCCGTCATTTTGTGGAGCGATCCTGATGCGAGGGCCATCCACAAGACACCTGCAAGCATTAATCTGTTGGGGGGCGCAGTTCACCGCGACGACACCGCAAATGACGCGATCTATTTCAAATTTGAAGTGGACCCTCTGTCCGATGTGGCTTCCGAGCGCTATTCCGCCGGGTTTCATCTATTTGAAACAGACGTGCCGCACTTGGCGATTGGCAACGCATGGGAAGCCTGGGGTTACTCGGCTTACAACACGTCCGAAACCAACACCCTCGCCGGAGCGACCGGCGAGTTCGATCTGAAATCCTCGAAACCGGAAGCGGAAGGCTTAGGGTCTTTCAAACCTTACGAACTGCCGCGACACAACGAGAAACGCACCATCATCTTCAAGGTGCAATACGTTCCCGCTGCTGACGATCTCGTGACAGTTTGGTTAAGCCCGCGTCTTTCACACGGAGATACCGACGAGAATCAACCGGACAATCTCACGACCCGATTCACGGCCAACGCTGCGTTCAACCAGATCAAACTCAGTCACGAAGGCGGCGGCAACGGCTGGATTTTTAGCAACATGTCCATCGCCACTTCGTTCAGCGACTTCGTAGTGGTGCGGTTCTGGCAGACGTGGTGGTTCATGGTGGGCTGCGCCTCGGCATTGCTGGGAACTGTCGGAGCGAGTGTACGTCTGGTTGAAAAAAGAAAATACCAGCGCCGATTACGACTCGCGGAACAGGAACGCGCGCTGGAACGGGAACGCGCACGCATCGCTCAGGATTTGCACGATGACCTCGGCTCGTCTCTCACGAGGATTGCGCTGTTGAGCGATTTGCTGCACGCGGAGAATCAATCGCCTCAACAAGTACAGGCGCACGCGGAAAAGATTTCCCAAACCGCCGCGCAAACCGTGCAAGCGCTGGAAGAAATCGTCTGGGCAGTGCGCCCCGGCAGCGATTCATTGCAGAGCCTTGTCGAATACATCGCTCACTTCTCAAACGAACTCTTCGAGGGCAACGGCACGCGGTGTCGCCTCAATCTTCCGCACGATCTGCCTGCCATGCCGTTGCCGCCAGAGATGCGACACAACATTTTTCTCGTCGTGAAGGAAGCGTTGACCAACGTGCTGAAACATTCCGGCGCGCGGGAGGTTCACGTCCACGCCAAAGCCACGGCGAATGTTTTGGAATTCATCGTGCAAGACGACGGCAACGGCTTTGCCCCCAACCGGGCTGCCAGCGATACCAAGCGCAATGGTCTGGCGAACATGCGCCGCCGCGCCGAAACCATGGGCGGAAAGCTGACCGTGGACAGCACGCCCAAAGGCACGACGGTGACATTGCAAGTGACCGTTTTGCCCGCGAGCAATTTGAAGAAAACATGAACTCACGCCACGTCGCCGCATCATCATGCGGTAGAATCGAGCCAGCGAGTGCGATTCAATAAAGCGTGAGCGCAAGTCTGGACACTCAAATGCAAATCAAAGTTTCAATCGTGGATGACAACGAAGGAATTCGCTCCAGTCTCGCGGCACTCATCCGTCGCGCCCCCACCCTCAAACTGCTCGGCGAATATCCCGACGCCGAATCCGCCGTCAAAGAAATCCCCACCAAAGTTCCCGATGTGGTGTTGATGGACATCAACCTCCCCGGCATGAACGGCGTGGAATGTGTGCGCCAACTCAAGATCGCGCTGCCCAAGTTGCAAGTGTTGATGCTCACCGTGTACGAAGACAGCGATTCGTTGTTCAACTCCTTCAAGGCAGGCGCGAGCGGTTACCTGCTCAAACGCACCGCATCCGCGCGATTGCTCGAAGCGATCCATGAGGTCAACACCGGTGGCTCACCCATGACACCGCAACTTGCGCGGCGCATGGTTCAATTCTTCAACGCACCCGCCAAGAATCCAGCGGACCCACAGATTTCCCGCCTCACGCCGGGCGAACGTGAATTTCTGGAACAGCTCGCGAATGGTTACGCCTACAAGGAGATCGCCGACCGCATGAAGATCAGCATTGATACCGTGCGCAGCTATGTGCGGACGGTGTATGAGAAACTCCACGTCCACTCCCGCACCGAAGCCGTGGTGAAATTCCTGCGCTCGGAACAAAGTCGCTGAGGATTGTTGGGAAAGGTGAATTAGTCTCACCAATCCAAACTCTTATTTGGTAATTGTCCGCTGATAGATGCGCCATTCGTAGCCGGCCAGACGGAATTCGGGGAGTAAATTTTTCGGTGACGCGGGCATCCCATCAATCTTCAACAAAGTGAAATCTTCCGCTTTTGGAATTTCCACCGAGCCGCTCGCCATGCGGCTTGAAAGATTGATACAGATCACGAACTCGTCCTTGTCATCCCTGCGCGAGAAGGTGACGACTTCCGCCGAAACTGTGTTCTGAAGCCACACCACGCTGTCATTCTGGAACGCGGGGTGTTGTTTGCGCAGCTTTATGAGATTGCGATAAATATCCCGGAGCGGCGGGCGTCCATTCACATTCCAAAATATCGGCAACTTCTCGAACAACGCGGGATCGCCTGATTCAGCGGCGTCGCCCACTTCCATGCCGTTGTAAAATAGCGGCACGCCATCGAGCGTCAACATCAGCACCTGTACCGCCAGCGCGCCGTTCATCCCGAAGCGCGCGACAGCCCGCGTCGTCTCGTGGTCGTCGGAGAACCGCAGATGCAGTGAGCCTTGGGGGAACTGCTGGCGCGTGTTCTCCCATGATTGTTGCAGCAGATATGCGGGCGCAACCCCGCTCATCACGCGGTTCAATGCGGAGTGCAATGCACCGGAGTTATCCATGTCAAACGCTTTGGCGACGAGCTTCGGCGCGGCGTTCGCATCGGCCAACAGGACGACTTCGGGATTCAGTTGTTCCAGTTCGCGCCTCGCTGTTTCCCAGAACTCCGTGGGCACGGTAAACGCCACGTCGCAGCGGAAGCCGTCCACGCCGAAGTTCTTCGTCCAATGTTTCAACATCTCGATCATGTAACGGCGCAGTTCCTGATTCTCGTAGTTCAGCCCGGCAACATCCGTCCAGTCAGGATTCGGCGGAATGATTTTTCCAGCGTCGTCCTTCTTATAGAACTCCGGGTGTTGCTGAATCAAAACGCTGTCCCAAGCCGTGTGACCCGCCACGATGTCCATGATGACTTTCATGCCGCGTTGATGCGCTCCGGCGACGAGTTTCTTGAAATCATCCGCAGTGCCGTAATCGGGATTGATGGCGAAGTAATCGCGCACGGCATACGGGCTGCCGAGCGAACCTTTCCTCATCTTTTCGCCGATGGGATGGATTGGCATGAGCCAGAGAGCATCCACGCCGAGATTGTTCAACTCGTCCAAACACGCTGTGATCGCGTTGATATCGCCTTCCTTGGAAAAATTGCGCGGGAAGATTTCATAGATCACGGACTTGCGCAGCCAGTCAGGAGACTTGCGCGCGGCGGCAACGGGCGCGTCTGCCGCAGTGCCGAAAGTCGGGTTGAGCGCAATCAAGCCGAAGCTGATCGCGGTAAAGAAACAACGCACTTGTGAGAGGTTTATTTTCATGGTGTTTGAAGGATTGTGGGTCCACCGCAGCCAAAACGTCCACCGCATATTTGTGTGGAGTCGGCGATGATGATAGGGGTAGGGACAAGGGTTTTGACCTTGCCCCTACCTCCGAACCGGACGGGCGGATTTCCCCCATCCGGCTCTCCAGTCAGTGGGGTCGTAGTCCTACGATTGTACGCGTCCACTCGTGTTCTGTTTTCAAGCTCATCAGCCCACAGTGCGCAACCCATTCGTTCGGCCAGCATTGGTGGGTGGCTCCAATCCCTTTGCCCACTCCATCCATTCGCCATTGCAGCAGACTTCTCAACCGTCGTCTCACATATCCCCTGCTGACAGGCTTCGCCAGTCGCTCGAAGGGTCGCCCCTCCACACTGACCGAATCCGAGTTCAACGCGACCTGCCTCATCGCAGGTCTGTGTTACGGTCTGGTCGTTCTCGTTCCCTTGCTCTCCACCCCGCATTACTGCGACGCAGTTACGGTTCGATTCCGCACGGCTCTTCTCCTCACAGGTGCGGACTTCCACCGCTCCATCCTCTCGCCTTCTCAGGCGCACGAACGCCGAGCTTTGCTCGGCTTAAATCAATCAAGTAACGCGCCGCGCGATATTTCATGGCTCATCGAACGTCATAAGCTGGCGCAAGCGCTCCTAAGAACCTAAGAACAGCAGAATTGACCGGCTGAGTATGCGCAGCTAGCGTCATCACATGATCCAACGCATTATTCTCCTCCTCGCTGGCTTGCTCCTGACGTCCTGTTCATCTCCAAGATGCACTACGGAACAAAAACCATTGCGCGCTCTGCTGATCACTGGTGGTTGCTGTCACAACTATGCGTTTCAATCTCAACAACTGACCAATGCAGTCGCCAAGCTCACCGCAACCGAATGGACAGTGGTGACGGAGGGCGGCAACGGAACGCGCGCGGAGATTTCGCTCTACGACAATCCCGATTGGGCCAAGGGTTTTGATGTGGTCGTGCATAACGAATGTTTCGCCGACACGACTAACCAGGTTTACATCCGCAAGATCACGAGCGCGCATAAGGCTGGCGTGCCCGCAGTGGTGATTCATTGCGCGATGCACACGTATCGGGCGGTGGACATTGACGACTGGCGGGAGTTTCTCGGCGTGACCAGCCGACGGCATGATCATCAAAGCAAGTATCCGGTCAAACTGGTTGAACCCGGCCATCCGATCTTGAAAGGCGTTTCGGACAAGTGGGTGACGCCGATGGACGAGCTATACATCATCGAAAAGCTTTGGCCCAACGCCAAGGCACTGGCGACATCCGTTAGCGAAAAGGATGGCAAGACGTATCCGGTGGTGTGGATCAATCAATACCGCAAATCCCGCGTCTTCGGCACCACCTACGGTCACTCCGACGAAATGTGGCGAGATGAAAATTATCTCACGCTGGTATCGCGCGGCACGCTCTGGGCGGCTGGCAGACAGGGTGAATAAGTTGCAGCGGTTTGTGATTTTGATTGCGCTCTCAGAGCACAGCTACGACGGATCAGTTAAATCCATGAACGAACCGTTGTATTTTACTTTCAAAGCTTTCTTTTCGGAGAAAGACTCCGAGCCATGATCCTAGCCAATGTGAAATTTGGCCGTGCGGGAAAGCAATCGAAGAGTGATCTTGAAAACCTCGTCGAAACCTATCTTTCGAGATTGCTACATCAGGGGCAACTTGGTTCGGAATACATCTTCGCTTGGACTGACGGAGTTCTGACCGCGTACGTTCAACTCGTTGCTCCCGATGCTCACGCTCGTCGTTATCATTCTGATTTTGGCATGAAAACTTTGGCCGAATTGAGAAAGGCATTTGGAGAGAATCCCCAGTGGACAATTTTGGAGGACGATTATCTTAAGTCGTCTCCGACGTGGAGGCGTGCGCCATTCCTTTGTTTGTACACGCACGCATTCGACGATGGTCCACCGTTCTGCCGGGGTGATAATAGGGTACCCGTTCCTTCATATCTCTTTCCCATACCTTACCAAGAGAGGGAGAGTATTTATTTTTGGCAGAATGATTACCGTCACCATGACAATATTTGGCTTGGTTGCGGAACTCTGGAGATTCCCGCCTATCGAGAATTGGCAAACCCGGATAGTGACCTATCCCAGCACGGGCGTGATTTGTGTGGGCAGATTGAAAAGGCTACAGGCATCCCAACGTATTATTTCCTGATGCGATATTGGGGAAGGCGAAAGAATGAAGACAAGCGAAAATGCCCAGGCTGTGGGCGGTCATGGCGAACCGAACACGCCACCGAAAAACGCACTGACTTCTGGCTGTTTGCGTTTCAATGCCACAAGTGCAGGTTGGTTTCGCATTGTGGAGATACGTTCGATAATGAACGGCACGCACTCATTGGCGAATTCAAAATTACTAACAGAAAAACCAAGTAATAAACTTTTTCCCGATTATAGCTTCTTCCCAGTCAGTTTCTCGTAAGCTTCCAGATATTTCGCCTGCGTCTTGGCGACGACTTCGGGCGGGAGCGCGGGGGCGGGCGGGGTTTTGTCCCACGTCAGAGTTTCGAGGTAGTCGCGGACGAATTGTTTGTCGAAGCTGGGCTGGCCTTTGCCGGGCGCATATTCGCTTGCCGGCCAGAAGCGGGAAGAATCCGGCGTGAGCACTTCGTCAATCAGGATCAACTTCCCCTCGAACAAACCGAACTCGAATTTCGTGTCCGCGATGATGATGCCGCGCTGCCGGGCGTAGTCGCGGGCAAACTTGTAGATCTTCAGACTCAGGTCGCGCGCTTGATTTGCGATGTCGTCGCCGAGAATTTTCTTCGCCTCATCGAAGGGGATGTTTTCGTCGTGACCGGTCTCGGCCTTGGTGGAAGGCGTGAAGATCGGCTCGGGCAATTCGGAGGATTCCTGCAAGCCAGCGGGCAATGGACTGCCGCAGACGGTCTGCGATTTCTTGTATTCCTTCCAACCCGACCCGGCGAGGTAGCCGCGCACGATGCACTCGACGGGGAGCGGTTGGGCTTTTTTGACGATCATCGCGCGCTTGGCGAGCGCGGCTTTCGATTCCGCCGGGATATGCGCGAGCGCGGGGACGTTGAACGATTCGCCCGCCTTCACGAGGCGATGGTTCGGCACGAGCTGCTCGGTCTGGTCGAACCAGAAGTGCGAGACCTGCGTGAGTACCTCGCCTTTGCGCGGGATGCCGTTGGGCATCACGCAATCGAACGCGGAGATGCGGTCGCTCGCGACGAAGAGGAAGGAATCGCCGAGGTCAAAAATCTCCCGCACCTTTCCGCTTTTGAGCTTCTTGATGCCGGGCAGTTCGAGATTGAGCAAGGTATCGTTGTTCATCATAGAGCGGGAAGTATGGGAATCGCAGCGCGCGGTTCAAGCGCAAGTGCAGGCCGAAGCGAAAAAAATTAGTTCACAAAGCCACAAAAAAGCACAAGAGGCACAAAGATAGGCTAGTAGGACTGAAGCGCGTCATTCCTTCGGTTGCGATGTGTCGCTGGTAACGAAAACAATCTTCTCCGGTGGCCCGGAGAACTTCGGCTGACGGTCCAACGCATAAAGATCAATCGCGCACCAGACACGAGCCAGTGCCTCACGCAATTTTACCCGCGCCGACCAGCGTGCGCTCAAATCTGGCGCGGCAAACGCCACCACATCCAATCCATGCCGCCTCGCGATCCACACCGCGCGCGGACAATGAAACTCCTCCGTCACGATGGTGAAGTTTGTTTGACCAAACACCGACTTGGCGCGCACGACCGAATCCAACGTGCGAAACCCCGCGTAATCACAGGTAATGGCGTCCTTCGGCACGCCAGCGGTCACGAGCGCATCGCGCATATCCGTCGGCTCATCGTAATTCTTCACAGAGTTATCGCCGCTCACGAGCAGATGCCGGACTTTGCCAGACTTGAACAAGGCAGCAGCGGCTTCGATGCGTTGATTAAAATGAAGATTCGGATTACCACGCGTCGTCAACTTTCCCGTGCCGAGGACGAGGGCTACGTCGTTGGTGGGGATGGTGTCAACTGAGCGGAAGATTCTTCCACTCGCGGTGCTCTGACAGGCGTAATCCGCTAAGAATACCAAAGCGATGACGGTAATGAATCCGAATAGCATTACAGCAATGAGACGACGGCGAACGGCGCGAGACCATGAAAACTTTTTACTCATGTGAAGAACCCTTTTGTTCCTGCGGTGAGGCATTCGTTGCTTGGTTTTGCTCGGTAATTTTCCGGTTTTTCGATTCTCTATGTTGCTTAATCCGAATCCCAGCAAAGCAATCTAGTGCCACCATAAACAATGACACCGCCAAGGCGACGCCCCCAAACTTCCGGTAGAGCCTGTCGCCATACACCAATGGGACAAGCGCAATACAAGCGAGGCCAATGAAGATAGGCACATCAGCAGGAGGGACGGACAATAGAAACGTGCTCAGCAAAAGTCCAATCCCCCAAACTACACTTGCAATTCGGACAAGGGATTGTTTCATAGGCTTCCTGTTTTCTAAACCGCCACCGGTGCTTTGATGGCCGGATGCGGGTCGTAACTCACAAGCTCGATGTCCTCGAACTTGAAGTCGCGGATGTTCTTCACGGCGGGGTTCAACTTGATCTGCGGCAGCGGACGCGGCTCGCGGGTGAGTTGCAGTTTCGCCTGTTCAACGTGATTAGAGTAGAGATGCAGGTCGCCGAACGTGTGAACGAAATCGCCGGGCTTGAGATTGCAGACTTGCGCGACCATCAACGTGAGCAACGCGTAGCTCGCGATGTTGAACGGCACGCCAAGGAAGATATCCGCGCTGCGTTGGTAAAGTTGGCAACTCAACTCACCTTCACTCACATAAAACTGAAACAACGAGTGACACGGCGGCAATGCCATGCCTTGAATCTCGCCAGGATTCCACGCGCTGACGATGAGGCGACGGCTGTCAGGATTCTTTTTGATCTGAGCGATGACATCCTCAATCTGGTTGATGCTGCGGCCATCGGCGGTGCGCCAGTCGCACCATTGTGCGCCATAGACGCGACCGAGATCGCCGTTTTCATCCGCCCACTCGTTCCAGATCGTGACGCCGTTGTCGGTGAGATATTTGATGTTCGTCTCGCCGCGCAGAAACCAGAGCAACTCGTGGATGATGGACTTGGTGTGAACCTTCTTGGTGGTCAGCAGTGGAAAACCGTCTGCAAGCGGACAACGCATCTGCGCGCCGAACAGGGAGTAAGTGCCCGTGCCCGTGCGGTCAGCTTTGAATTTGCCGTGCTCCATGACGTGTCGGAGCAGATCGAGATACTGAATCATTGCGGGGAAATTGAACCACGAAACATACGAAACACACGAAAGAAAAGTTGGAGAAAACATCCAAGCCCCAACCTCCAGAGAAACACCAAGTTTCAAATCCCAAACACGCGCGGTGAAATGTTTGGTGCTTGGTGCTTAGGTTTTCTCTAGTGCTTGGATGTTGGAGTTTGGAGCTTCTCTTTTGCTCGCCACCGGCTTGTTGATCCGATGCGGCTTCAGCTCGGCGTAGATGGATTGCGCCAGACCAGACTTCGTGAAGCCCAAAACCTTCGTGCCTTTGACGGCGAAGAATTTTTCCAGATCAGCCTCGGTGTAACACTGCACCACCGGGTAATGCGTGTAGTCGCGCAGGATTTGGTCGCGGCTGTTGTCCGAAATATCCGTGGTGATGAGGATGAAATGCAGGTTGCTCTTGCTGCGCGCCAGAATATCGCGCCCCACGATGAACGCGCGCGACTTCACCACGAACGGGAACAAGCGCTCGACGGATTTGGCGGGTGTCGAGTTTTCCTCGACAGGACTGTCGCCCATGCTCTCCGCATCGGATGTGGAGACAGCAGGGTTTGGGGCTATTGGTTCTTCGCTCACGCCACTTTGACTTTGACCTTGTGACCCTTGATCTCCGCGCGATTCAACTTGGCGATGATGCTGTTGGCGTGCTCGGCGGAAACATCCATAAACAGATGCCGCTCTCGCACATCCACCGCGCCAACAACCTTACCGGGCAAGCCAGTTTCGCCTGCAACTGCGTTCACAATATCAATCGGCGTCACAGCCATCGCTTCGCCGAGGTTCATCCAGAGGCGAGTTTGATCGGTGGGCGTGGCGCGACTGGGTTTGCCTTTGCTCGGAGCGGCGGAACTTTCACGCTTCTTGGGCGACCACGGCGGCCCGCTCTTTTCAAAGGCGGGCTTGCGTTCTGGCGGTAATGGCTTTTTCACTGACGAGAGGATTTCGTCGTCGGAAAATGTTTTCTCGGCGGTGGGTTTGGATTCAGCTTTGGGCTTAATCTCAGCCACGGGTTTAACGTCTGCGACAGACGTTTCGCTCGTAGGGCGCGTGTCTGGCAGTGCCTCGGCGCGCACGGAGTGACGCGCCCTACCCTCTGCTTCATCGGCAGGCTTGGTTGGTTTGACCGGCTTGGAAACCGTCGTCGCTGCGGCCACAGGTTTCACAGGGGTGGCTGCCGCAGGGCGAACCACTTTGGTTACCGGCGGCGGACGGAAGGTTCGCACTGAGGGAAATTCTCCCTGTGGCGCGCGATCTTCAAAACGGTTCGGACGAGCGTCGCGGTCACGACTATCGGCGCGCGGCGCGCGGCGGTCATCGTTGCGATCATTGAAACGATCACGAGGGCCGTCGCGGAAATTGCCACGCTCTGGAGGACGCTCTTCGCGCTCGGGGCGTTCGTAAGACTCCGTGTTGGGCTTCGTCGCGCCTTCGCCACCTTGCAGCAACGACAGACAGGCAGCCGCAACATCGGTGGAGGAAAAACCTTCCTCCAACAATCGCGCGATGAAATGTTCATTCTTCTTGAAATCTCCAGCGGCGAGCGCAGTGCGGATTTTTCCGAGGAAAGCGTTTTCGCGAGCGTCGCCGACTTCGGCTTCGGTTGGGATGCGGGCACGGGTAATCCGCATGTTCGTATAACGCTCAATGTTGCGGATCTGAAACAGTTCGCGACCCGACACGAACGAGATGGCGCGGCCTTCGCGGCCCGCGCGACCGGTGCGCCCGATGCGATGCACGTAATCTTCACCGTCGTAGGGCAAATCGTAGTTGAACACCACTTGCACGTCGTCCACGTCAATGCCGCGCGCGGCGATGTCCGTGGCGACGAGGAACTCGAGGCCGGACTTGCGGAATTTGTTCATCACACGATCACGCATGGCCTGTGTCATGTCGCCGTGCAAACGGTCGGCCATGTAACCGGCGGCTTCGAGATGATCCACCAGATCGTCCACCATGCGCTTGGTGTTGCAGAAAATGATGCCGAGCTTGATGTCGTGGATGTCAATGAGCCGCGTGAGCAACTCGATCTTGAACCGGCGATCCACTTCGTAATACAACTGTTCCACCGTCGGCACGGTCATCGCCTTCTGCTCGATCTTCACGTTCTCGGGATTGCGTGCGTATTTCTCGATGAGGTCGCGGATCGGACGCGGCATCGTGGCCGAGAAGAACACCGTCTGCCGTTCCTTGGGTGCGGCTTGGAGAATCAATTCGATGTCGTCGCGGAAACCCATGTTGAGCATCACGTCGGCCTCGTCGAGGATGGCCATCTTCAAATTGTCAAAGCGCAACGTGCCGCGCCGCATGTGATCCATGATGCGTCCCGGCGTACCGATGACGATCTGCGCGCCTTGCTTGAGGCCGAAGAACTGGCGTTCGTAGGATTGTCCGCCGTAGATAGGGAGCGCATTGATGCCGCGCTTGAACAACGCGAGCTTGTGGATTTCTTCAGAAACCTGAATGGCGAGTTCGCGCGTGGGGCAAAGGATGAGCACCTGGACAGCGCGGATGTTGGGATCCACTTTTTCCACTGCCGGGATGCCGAACGCAGCGGTTTTTCCCGAACCAGTCTGCGATTGGCCCACGATGTCCTTGCCCGCCAGCAGCAGCGGAATGGACGCGGCTTGGATCGGAGCAGCTTGCTCAAAGCCCAGTTTATCAATGGCTTTCAGCACTTCGGCGGAGAGTCCCAGTTCGGAGAATAATTTCGGTGTCATACGATTTGGCGATATGCCAGCCAAAGCATAACTGAACCGCACGCGGAACGAGAGCTAAATCTTGGGGTGGAAAAATTCGATGCTGCCGAAGCGTGACACGACTTCCGGGCGGAGCGCGGATGGTCCCCGTCCGCAGCGTGTGAATCTGAGATGCGGCTTACGGGTTGTTCGGCGCGGCTTTGTCCAACGGAACGCTGCGAGCAGAAACCGCTCGCGTCAGATGGCTTCACCTGACTTGAACGAAACGCGGCTATTGAATCCACTCTCCCAGGGAGAGGGAAAGGGCGAGCGTTAGCAAACCAACTTTTATCTCCCTGTATCTGCATGGTTATTGTCTCACCGAAAACTTAGAGTTGGCCGTCTGATGCTTCCTTTGCATCCTTCATTCCGTGCAGACCGTCAAACTTGCGCGACATGCCATGGCCACTCGATTCGAGATGGTGTTGCATGGTGAGAACGCATCGTCACTCCGCGCGGCGGGTGAGGAAGCGCTTGCGGAAGTTGAGCGGCTTGAAAATCAACTCAGCCTTTATCGTCCGGGGAGCGAGATCGCGCAGGTGAACGCTCGCGCAGTACGCGAAGCGGTTCGCGTTTCGCCGGAAGTTTTTTCCCTGTTGCAACGCGCCACAAAACTTTCTGACGAAACTGGAGGCGCGTTTGACATTACCATCGCACCGCTCGTCCGCTGCTGGGGCTTCATGGGCGCGAATGGCAAGATGCCCACGCCGGAAGAAGTCGCCGAAGCGCGGGAGAAAGTAGGGATGCGCCACGTTCAACTTGATGCGGCGAACCGCACGGTGCGTTTTGCTCGCGAAGGAGTGATGCTTGATCTCGGCGCGATTGGTAAAGGTTACGCAGTGGAGCGCAGCGCGGAGATATTGCGCGAGGCAGGAGTAACGAGTGCGCTGTTTCACGGCGGCACGAGCACGGTGTATGCAATCGGGCATCCGCCGGAGTTTGATGCGTGGAAGGTGGCTTTTGACACGCCGCCGGCTTCTGCGGGTGTTTTGTTCCCTGACGTGCGATTACGGGATGAAGCCATGTCTGTTTCCGCAATCTGGGGGCGTTCGTTTCAGTCTGGGGAGAAAACTTTCGGCCATGTCATTGACCCGCGAACAGGCCAACCGGTTGCATCCGCAAGGCTTTCCGCCGTGGTGTTGCCGTCGGCGACAGAGACGGACGCGCTCTCGACCGCATTGCTCACACTTGGGAAAACCGGACACAAAACCATCCATTCACTCCGCCCGGGGATGCGTTCAGTGGTGGTGGATGCGGACGGCAACGTCGAGGTCAATTCTGCATAAGACTGATTTCGCCGGTAATTCCTCTTTGACACCGCGCCGTGCGGTTGGCAATGTGGCACACTTTTTATGGCTGAACTCAATGGAAATTTGCTCGTCGCACAATCGGGTGGACCGACCGCTGTCATCAACGCCAGTCTTGCTGGCGTCATTCAGGAAGCGGGTCGGCATGAATGCATCGAAGAAATCTACGGCGGACTCAACGGCATCCTCGGCATCCTCAACGAGGAGTTGATTGACATCAACGAAGAGAAGTCGCGCACGATTGAGGGCTTGAAATACACGCCCGGCGCCGCGCTCGGCACCTGCCGCTACAAGATTGATTTCAAAAAGAAAGCGGAGTCAGCCGTGCGTGACATGGATCGGTTGTTCGAGGTTTTTGCCGCGCACAACATCCGTTACTTCCATTACATTGGCGGGAACGACTCGCAAGACACGGCGCACAAGGTTCACGAACAGGCATTGGCGCGCGGCTACGAATTGCGTGTGAATGGTGTGCCGAAAACGATTGATAACGATCTCCCGCACACCGATCACTGCCCCGGCTACGGCTCGGTGATCAAATACGTTTGCGCCACGATCATGGAAGTGACGTGCGATGTGAGCGCGATGGCGACCGACGATGGCGCGTGTTTCCTTCTGGAAGTCATGGGGCGTCACGCAGGCTGGATCGCAGCGGGAGCGGTATTGGCCAAACGATCACCTGGAGATGCGCCGCATATCATTTTGGCACCCGAAATCCGCCTTGATGAGCCCGCATTTCTCGCCAAGGTCCAAGAGGTCGTGGCAGCCAACAAGTATTGCGTCGTGGTCGTGGGTGAAGGTTTGTGCAATGCAGCCGGAGACGAGATCGCAGCGGATTCATCGCGGATGGATGCGTTCGGTCATCCCGTGCTGTCCGGCGCGGCGGATCATCTGGCTGACATCATCACGGAGAAGCTCAAGATCAAGACCCGCACTGTAAAGCTCGGTTACGCACAACGCGCCGCCGCGCACTTCGCGAGTTTGACGGATGCGACAGAGGCCGCCGCGTGCGGAGAAGCCGCTGTGCGCGCCGCCATCGCTGGCAAGACTGGATTCATGGTGAAGATCGTCCGTGAACAATCCTCGCCCTACAAGTGGACGACGGGGTTGCAGCCCTTGGGCGACATCGCGAACGTGGAACACTTCATGCCACGCGACTGGTTCACGGCGGACGGTTTCCTGCCGAACGAGAAATTCATAGAATACGCCCGTCCGTTGATTGAAGGCGAAGTGAAGGTCGCGATGGAAGGCGGACTGCCGAAGTATGTCACGCTGGCGAAATCGCCCGTGGAAAAGAAGCTCGCCCCGCGCGTCTGAGCGCGTTGCTCAGGCTCGCATCTTGCGATTATTGCGCCGAGCCAGAAGCATCGTACCGCCCGCGATCAGCAACGCCGCTGTCGTCGGTTCTGGAACGACATCCAGAGGAACGCATGTGGCGTTGTGCCAGAGATAATCCCACTTGGAAACGCCCGAGTCTTCCTGCGTGATGTCGCCAAATCCGATCCGCTCCTCGTTGCCATTCAGGGCCAAGTCGTAAAAGACCGAGCCGGTGAACAGCGGATTGATCGAATTGTCGTAATAAACATTGATCGCACTTCCGAGCGTTAGGCCGGAGAGTTCAATCCGATAAGTGTGGAATGTGTTGTCCGTGTCCACGGATGTTACGCCCACGCCGCGCGTATTGTTTCCTCCGGAAAGCCAGACATCGTCATGTCCCAGATAAAGCACGCTGCCCAATCCACCCCCAAGCCCAAAGTACACGGCTGCCGGTGAAACCGTGTCCGCACAAGCATTCCGTTCCCAGAAGCGCGATTTGAATTCAATCGTGAGGTTGTTCGGGATATCGAGGCAACCAGCCGATTCAAAATAAGACACCCTTTGATTGAGGGTTGAGTTGATGAGCATGACGTCCTGGTAGAAGGTGGGACGGACGGAAAGAGATTCTCCGTGGTAAGTCCAATTGGTGCTCGCTTGGTCCGGGCGGAGACCTGCACTGGCCGACCAGTATTCAATCTCTGCGTGAGCTTGGAACAGCGACCCTGTCACAACAACGACCGACAACAACCGGATACAACTTGAACAACTTTTCATACGACTTTTTACTTCCTTTGCTACTTCTCCTCCGACCAACTGGACCCAGTTGGTTTTTGGTGGCGAACCATATCCCACAGCGAACTCCTATCAAGGCGAGTGATGGGAAACGCGGAAGTTTTAACAACGACGGTGGTTGGGTAATTATACGGAGCGTGGAAAATGAAGTCGGATGACGGATGAAAAAACGCCTCTGTTATCAGATGAAAAGGCGGGCGCGAAGGATGACGGCTGATTTGCCCTGTCAAAAATGACTCGGCTTGCGTTGGAGAAATTTCCCGTGGCCATGCTTACCAACAAATTTACCGTCGCGCACGGCGACTTGCCCGCGCACGGTGACGACGCTCGGACGGCCCTCGAGTTTCCAGCCTTCAAACGCGCTGTAATCGAGGTTCATGCACTGCGTCTTCACGGAGATTTTGCCGCGATAGTCCGGGTCATAGACCACGAGGTCGGCGTCCGCTCCGGGTTGGATCGTGCCTTTGCGCGGGAAGAGGTCGAACGTCTTCGCAACCTGCGTGCTGGCCACGTTCACGAACGTGTGCAGGTCAATCTTCCCCGCCTTCACGCCGTAGGTGTAAAGCAGGTTGATGCGTTCTTCGAGCGATGGGATGCCGTTCGGGATTTTGGTGAAATCATTTTTGCCCAGGGTCTTCTGCTTCCGGAAATCGAACGGCGCGTGATCGGTGGCGACGGTTTGCACGAGGCCGTCGCGCAGGCCGTTCCAGAGCACTTCCTGATTCCGTTTGTCGCGCAGTGGTGGGGACATGACAAACTTCGCGCCCTCGAAATTGGGTTTCTCCGCATAAGTTTTGTCGAGCGTTAGGTATTGAATGAGCGTTTCAACCGCGACGCGCACCCCGCGTTGCCGCGCGGCAATGGCTTGGTCGAGCGCTTCCTTGCAACTCAGGTGGACGATGTAAGTCGCCGCGCCGGTGAGTTCGGCAAAGGTCATCAGGTGATGCACGCCCTCGGCTTCGACTTGAACGGGACGGCTCGGTTCGTGAAAGCCCGGTCCGGTTTTACCAGCGGCGAGAAGTTCCTTGCAGCGCTCACTGACGAGCGTCTCGTTCTCGCAATGCGCCGTGACGATGACACCAAGTTCCTTCGCCAGCTTGAGCGTGCGATACAGTTCCGTGTCATCCACACCGAACGCGCCTTTGTAGGCGAGGAAAATTTTGAACGAGCTGATGCCGCGCTTTACGATTTCGCGGAGTTGTTTCTCGGACTTGTCATCGAACTTCGTCACGCCCATGTGAAACGTGAAGTCGCACGCTGACTTGCCGACGGCTTGACTCATCCAAAGTTCAAAGCTTTTGAGCGCATCATCCGAGCGGGCGGGACAGCACATCTCAATGAGCGTGGTCGTGCCGCCGACCAGTGCCGCTTCGCTGCCGGTGATGTAGTCGTCCTTGGAAAACGTGCCCATGAACGGCAAGTAGATGTGGACGTGTGGGTCAATGAAACCGGGGAAGACAAACTTGCCCTTCGCATCCACGACCTCCGCGCCTTTCGGCGGCGTGATGCCGCGATCAATGCGGGTGATGGTTTCGTTTTCGCAGAGGATGTCGGCCACGTAGCGTTCGCTGGCCGTGACGATTTCGCCGTTCTTGATGAGCAAAGCCATGTCGTTGTCTTAGCGCGTCGGTTCAACAATGACAATCAAATTACCAGAAACGCGTCGCACTCGGTTGGAGTTCAAGCTTTAGCTTGTCCCCAACAATCTAGCGACGCCCTGACACGCTAAAGCGTGAACTCCAACAATAACTGCACGGCAGTTTCAGTCACACCCTGCTCCCGGGTGAGAATTGCTTCATCTCGCTGCATCCGCCATCTTGTCGCTGCTGATGAACGCGCACCCCGGCAACAAATCTCCCGACTCAACTTCCGCTTCGGGCGGCGTCACCGAGTTGCGCGTCAGCGGCATGACTTGTAACAACTGCGCGCGGCGAGTCTCCGATGCGTTGAAAACCGTGCCCGGCGTTCAGAGCGTGACGGTGAATGTTGAGGCCGCGCGCGCTTCCGTGCGGTGGGATTCCACTTGCTCTCCCAATCAAACCCAACTCATTGCCGCACTTTCAAAGGCGGGCTACGAGGCCACTCTCTTCGAAGCGGGCTACGCAGTCGCAGCTTCATCGAACAACAAAAATTGGCATCTCAATCTCTGGCTTGGCGGCGGCGTGACGGCGGTGTTGATGCTGGGTGAATGGGTTTTCAATCTCGGCATGAGCGGTTGGTTCGCGTGGGTTTCATTCGCACTGGCGGGCGTGGTTCAAGTTTATTGTGGTGCAGAGTTTTATCGCGGCGCATGGCGACAACTCAAGGCGCGTAGTTCCAATATGGACACGCTCGTGGCATTGGGCTCGACCACAGCATTTGGTTACAGCACGTGGGCATTGTTGACCGGCATCGGCGGGCATCTGTATTTCATGGAGGCTGCGGCGATCATCACACTCATCAGCATCGGGCATTGGGTGGAAGCGCGGGTGAGCGCGAAGGCATCGGGCGCATTGAAGTCGCTCATGCAACTTGCGCCGACCACGGCACAGCGCATCAAGACGGACAACAAGCCGCGCAATTTTATCGATCCACTCCAACGCCCCATTGCACCGATCGAAGAGGAAGTTCCCGTCGCGTCGCTCAAGCTGGGAGACGTAGTTGCGTTACGTCCAGGCGACCATGTGCCGACGGACGGTGTGGTGGTGGAAGGAAATTCCGCTGTGAACGAAGCGATGCTTACTGGCGAATCGTTGCCCGTCGAAAAACTTCCCGGAGCAAACGTCTTCGCAGGCACAGCGAACATCAATGGTCGCCTCACAGTCCGCGTCACCGCTACGGGCGAAAGCACCGCGCTCGCGCACATCATCGCGGCTGTGGAACGCGCGCAAAATAGTCGCGCAGACATCCAACGCATCGGGGATCGCGTGAGCAATGTGTTTGTGCCAGTGGTTGTCGTGATCGCATTGCTGGCGGGTTTGGCTTGGACGTTCGAGCAGCAGTCCATGTTGAAAATATTTTCATCGCTAGATCCTAAATTGTGGCCAACGCATCCACCGACTGGGCCGGGCGCGGGATTCATCATCGCGGCGGCGGTCTTAATTGTGGCGTGTCCGTGCGCGATGGGTTTGGCAACGCCTGCAGCGATCATGGCTGCGGCGAATGCGGCGGCGCGGCGGGGAATCTTGATCCGCGATGGTGTGGCGTTGGAGAAAGCGGGAAAGATCACGGCGATTGTTTTTGATAAAACAGGAACGCTAACAGTGGGCAAACCCGAAGTAGCGGCGGAGAGCGTTGAAGTTGGAGGTCAGAAGTCGGAGGTCAGAATGTTGGCGGCGGGGTTGGCGCTCAATTCAACGCACCCGGTAAGTCAGGCCATTGCGCGATCAGCGACGGGCAAAGTCGAATTGCAGGATTGGCGCGAGATTGCCGGAGCTGGAGTCGAAGCGAAAACGAGGATGCTGGATGGAGAGTGGCGGATGGCGAGGCTTGGTTCGTTGCGTTGGCTGCGGGAAGATGGCGTGAGCCTGGCAGCGGGAGAAAAGTTCATCACCGATTGGTCGGCGCAGGGCGCGACGATAGTCAGCCTGGTGGTTGAAAAGGATTTGGCAGGGCTGTTCGCAGTGAGAGACGCGTTGAAACCGAGAGCGGTGGAAGTCGTGATGCAATTACAACGGCAGGAATTAAAAACGTTTCTACTCACGGGAGACAACGCGCTCACGGCGGCGGGCATCGCAAAGCAGGTCGGCATCGCACCGGAAAATATTTTTGCGGAAGTTCGACCGGAGCAGAAGTCGGAGTTCATCAAACGTCTTCAGTCCCAAGGCGAACGCGTGGCATTCGTCGGCGACGGCATTAATGACGCGCCCGCGTTGACGCAGGCTGATCTTGGCATCGCTGTTAGCCGGGCGAGCGATGTGGCGCGTGGCGCGGCGGACATCGTGTTGCTCAAGTCAGACATCGAAGCTGTGCCGGAGGCGCTGGCGTTGGCGCGAGCGACGTTGCGGACGATCAAACAAAATCTGTTCTGGGCGTTCTTCTACAACGCAGCGGCAATTCCGTTCGCAGCGATGGGTTTCATGAGTCCGGTCTTGTGCGCGGCAGCGATGGGTTTGTCTGATCTGATCGTGATCGGGAATGCTTTGAGATTGGCACGGATGAACTTTGGAGTGCGCCCGTCCTCGGGCACAGCAAACTCCACCACCAAATCTGCTGGGAACTGCTGGTTTCATTAAAACCGTGGCTTTAGCCCGGTGTAACAGCGCGTAAAACCATGAGAACCGCTTCAACGGTTTCGCATGTTTATTCTCAAACCCGTTGAAACGGCTAGCATTCATTTCGTCTTTTCCGCTCGTGGAAAAGATGACGCGGGTTCTCAAACAAGAGATCAATATGGAGACAATCACAACTCCAACAAACACCCATCCGATCCAGGCGAGATATCCCAGCGTGTCGTAAATGGATTGCGGCGGATTGGTAGATGCGCTGAACCTGCGCCGTTTAGGCGGCCAAAAGATTACCGGAATGAGCAGGAAGCTGATGACGCTCCCTATCACAAATGCCACCATCACCTACCCCAAGAGTTCTGTGTACGTTTCACGCGCGTTGACCAGCGGGTGAGGATTGGGGCGGCGTGCCAGCCAGAACGGGAGCTTTTTTGACAAGAACGGAATGAGCAGTTTCGGCTTGGTGGCTCGCTCAGTCATGGAGTGGTTTAGTTGGCAGATTGACGCTCTTTGATTCGGATCGCCCGCTCTCGCTTCTTGGTTTCACCCATCAACAATTCCTCCGCAGTCCAGCCGCGTTCTTGCGCGTAGGCGGCGAGTTCAAACAGTTCCTTTGCCACGGCTGACTTGCTCGTGTTGCGTTTTGGTTTCGTGGCACTCAACAACTTTGCCTTGCGCGCTTTTTTCACCAGCTTCTCAGCGCGGAGCAGGGCAGGAAGATGTTTTGGGATTCCATCCAACGCAGAAGGGCGTTCGTGTTTTGTGCCGACCTTCTCCGCTTTCTTGATCTTCTCCCAGTTGGACCAGACTTCGTCCACGTCCTTGACCTTCGTCGTGCCGAAAACGTGCGGATGACGACGAATAAGTTTGTCCACGAGATGCCGCGCGACTTTCTCGAAATCAAACGCACCGCGCTCATTCGCCAACTGACAATGAAACACTACTTGTAGCAAAAGATCGCCAAGCTCCTCCGCCATTTCGTGATCGTCGCGGTTCTCAATCGCGTCAATCAACTCATACACTTCCTCGATGGCGTGGCGTCGGAGCGTCATGTGGTCTTGCTCTCGATCCCACGGACAGCCGGTGGGCGAACGTAGTCTGTCCATGACCTTCAACAAATCTTCGATGGCGGATTTTTGTTTCATTTCTTCGTAGCTGCGGACGTGAGTCCATGGCTGATTTGGATCGCGATGTACAAATTAGATGGCCGCATTCTCACGAACGCAGCTACAAAATTACCAAGTCATCCCGATGCACGAGTTCGACGCGTGCCAGCGTGTGGCTTTCGATTTCCTTGGAGCTGAACTTTGCGATTCCGCGTGCGAACTCCGTTCCGTTTGCATCGCAGATACGGATGACATCGCCAGCGGCAAAATCTCCTTCACAACGCGAAACACCCGGAGGAAGCAAACTCTTGCCAGCCTCGCGCAACGCGGTCTTCGCACCATCGTCCACGAACATCGCGCCCTTGGGATGATGGAAGAATGCGATCCAGCGTTTGCGTCCGCGCAGTTTCCCTTCCTGCGCGATGAACACCGTGCCTTCATCTGCGCCGGATAATATGTTCGCCAGCGCATCGTGCTTTCGCCCAGAGGCGATCACGAGCGGGATGCCGGAACGCACCACGATCTTCGCAGCTTGAATCTTGGTTGCCATGCCACCGACAGCCGTCTCGCTCGTCGTGCCGCCGGCGATTTTTTCCAACTCCGCATCAATCTGGCCGATGATTGAAATCACTTTCGCGTTCGGCTGGCCAAAGTTTTCAATCACGCCATCCACGGTAGTGAGAATCACTAGCAAGTCAGCGGGCAACAGCGATGCCACGAGCGCAGAGAGTGTGTCGTTGTCGCCCACTTTGATTTCGGTGAACGACACAGCGTCGTTCTCGTTGATGATGGGAACGACCCCGTGGCCGAGCAACGTTACGAGCGTGTTGCGGGCGTTGAGGTGGCGCTCGTGGTGTTCGAGATCGTCGTGCGTGAGCAACACTTGCGCGACGACGAGATCGTGTTTCGCGAAAAGCTTTTCATAAGTGGACATCAACCGCGATTGACCCACGGCGGCGCAGGCTTGCTTCTCGGCGAGATCGGCGGGGCGCGTATCAAAACCAAGCGCGCCCATGCCCGCGCCGACCGCGCCGCTGGTGACGACCACGACTTCCTTGCCTGCCTTTCGCAACGCGGCGACCTGCGCGACGATCTGTTCGAGCTGTGCGGGATCAATCTGCTTCCGGCTGTCCGTGAGGACGCCGGTGCCGAGCTTGACCACGATACGGGAGACGTTTTTGAGCAATTCCGAACGCACGGCAGGTTGGTAGCAAACGACGAGCGAAGTGTCGAGGCGGGTTTGCTGCATCCGCATGGTTGTAGTTAAAAATCAAGGGTTGAAACAATTCGGCAAACGCTTAGAGTGCCGACATGAAAACAGCATCCATTCCCGCAACCGATGCGACGGAACTGAATTTCCTGCCCGCACTCAAGATCGCCATCAAGGAGCTTTCAGCCATCCGCCGGGCCAATCGCGCCACGGATGCCGAAATCCGCCGCCTGCAAACTTCCACCCGCAAAAAACTGGGTCGTATCCAAGAGAACCTGCGCCATGTTGAAGCCGCTCGTTGATTACATCCTCGACCTGCTGAATATCGCGCGGGACACGCGGACCAACAAAGAAGAGATAGCCGCCTTGCGAGGGGAAGTGGATGAACTCGCCAGTGCCGTCGAAAAAATCTCCTACGAAATCCGCAGCGTTCGTGAAGAAGAACGT
>CAMCWI010000028.1 GCA_945882065.1 Akkermansia muciniphila | reverse complement strand
GACGCCTCGTTGCCCTCCTCATCAAACCATCTTCCGCCAACTTCCGTGTAGGGGCTGGTGCTCTCGCTCCCGCGCTCTTCGGCGGCGATGATGCGTTCCAGCTCTCGGGCTCGTCGCTCGATCCGCTCCGCCGTGACCTGCTCGCTTGCAGCATACCGTTGCGGTTGTTGTTGGCGTAATTTCACCCAGTTGGCTGCAAAGATGCCGTGTGAATATTTGCTGCCATCCGCATTTGCCCCTAAGTCCGCGTGCACATCTTCCACGCTGCCGTCCGGCATGATCCAGTAAGAATGATTCGGCGTCACTCGCAGCACCGGTTTTACCTCCCCGGTTGCTTGATCTGGCAAGCCTCCGCCCGCGGCCTGCAAGGTTAGTGCGGCGACAATTCCGGGCTGATAAACCTCTCGCAAATCCTTTTTCATATCTTCACCAATACTTCGCCTTTTCCGGGATAATCAAACACATTACGTCCCTTCTTCCGCACCGCAGCCTCCGCCGTAGGAATTTGGGCGTGCTTGGATTCCTGCTTGAATGATTTTACCCGTTTGCCTGCTTTCATAGGCTCAAGATTTTATTTACGCCTTCGAAGTTTGCTTCTGATTTTCAAAGCCTTCGCGGCCTCGCGGGCCAGCGCCAGTTGCGCTGGGGAAGGCTGCCCCTCAATCTCTAGGAATCCGCCGCCATCGGCCAGCCGCGTGAAGCCCTTTTGCATCAAGAACGTCCTGATCCGGCCACCGTGTTCCCAGTCCTCTTTCGACTGCATTTCAGCTAGCAGGTCCGGATCGTTTTTCGCCAGCCACAGCAATCCCGCCGCCGCATGGCCATTGATGGTCGTAACCCCGAGGTCCATCGAACCCGCATCGGCGGGAATGAACTCACAGTTGGGCGTCAGCCAACCGCGCAGATGCCACTCGGAGAGGCTTTCCACCAGCAGAAACGCCTCCACGCTAATGCTTGGTTCACTCATGTTTTCACCCTTAAAGTGGCCAAAATGGTTTAGTTCTTGATATTGTCAACTCTTCCCCGCAGCCCCGGAACACGTCCACACCGGTCCGCCCGCTGGCCTAGTGTTGAACACCGCCGCAATGTTCACTCGCGATTTATCGGAGTTCCGCCCGCTCCGCTCGTGGCGGCCGGCACAGTTCCCTTTCCAATCGCAAACACCCAGCCACTCGCCGCCAGATTATCACACGCCCCGGACCAGGCCGCTCCACCCGAAAATTCTCCCCTTCGGATTTTCGTCTGGCCCGGGCAGCCGGCGGATTCAATTGGAACACTGCCAGTAAAATTCGGGCCGACGTGAGATCGAAATTCCAAGTTCGGAGGCGACTAATGAAAACCGACCCTCGCCTCCATTTTTGGGGTGAACAAATTTTCTGACTGCCAGAAGTCGAAAATGGGCCGTTTCGACTGCCAGTAAAACTGCCAGTAGAACTAGAAAATGAGTAGGTTCTAGTTAGCGAAAGTTACCGGAAGTTTGTTCAAGAAACTCTTGCAAATCTGCAAAAAACCCTTGAAAATACGCTTGTCGGCAGTCGAATTTTCGTTCGATTCCGACCCTCGCCTCCAAAAGTGTCAGAAAAGTTAGAACCACGTTCCGCAAAAGTGGCGCACAAGTTCCAGAGGAGTTCAAAATCGGTTTCCGGATTGCTACACCTGCCTGATTCGTCAATGGAAACCGACTCTCGCCTTTTTTTGACTCAAGATTATCGCAGATATAATCAAGGCAAAACTCTCACACGGTAGAATTGCATCGGGTATGCCTCGTTGAGATTTGTCAGCGTCAGGAGATTTCCCAGCGCTATGTTCGTGCTGACGCCGATCCAGACCGGACTTTCAAGATTCGTGGCGGTTTGCAAAATGTAGGTGCGGTTCGTTTCTGTGGTGTGCGACAAGACGAACTGGCTCGCGCCGGTCACGCTGGCCGATTGGATCACTGGCGCAGGCGCAGGGACGGCGTTGTAAACAAGGAGGATGTTGCCCGATGTATCCGCGTAATTGGTGAAGCTGCCAGTGGCAAAACTGCCGTTGACGATTGAGCCGAAGCGCGAATTGCCGGTGTTAGTTGCAGAGCCAGTCAGTGAAATAACCTTCCAAGTGTGACTCGTGAGCCAGAACGGATCGGCGGCACTCGGAACACTTGCGACGCCGACGAAACTGAGTTGGAGTATTGATGTGGCGCTGAGTGCGAGGTTGCCGTCGGTGAGCACGATCTGATCGAAGTTCAATCCTTCGCCCGTAGTGCTCAACGCGGAGAGTTCCCAGACGTTTGTACCACCGGTGCTTAGATCGAGACCTCCGCCCAGTGTCAGAGTGCTGACGCTTTGACCGGGAGAAATGATTCCGGCGCACGAAACAGGGCCAGAGATCGTGCCGCTGCCGCCGAGGGTTCCTGTGTTGCTCACGACAACGAAGCCCGCACCAGTGCCGCTGCCGAAGGGATTGTTCACGAGCAGCGTGCCTACGGCGACGACTGTGCCGCCGCTGTAACTGTTCGCGCCGCTCAAGATCGTCCGACCTGCGGCGGCAGGATTTGCGGCGTCGCGGCGTAACTGGCCCGTGCCGGAAATGTTGCCGCTGAAAGTTTGGTCGGCAGTCGTGTTGTCGTTGTAGGATTCGAGTTGGGACTGGGTCGCTGGAAGATCGCCAACAAATCCAAGCGTGATGGGACGGGTGAAATTAAATCCGCCGCCGTTGAAGCGAACGCGAAAAACATTGTTGGAGGCGAAGACGTTTGTGCCCGTGTGCCGGATCGTGAGCGTGCCGGTCGGCGTGGTGATGCTGCCGGAACTGAACGGCAGGATGCGCGTGCTGTACGTGAGCGTGCTGTCTCCGGAAATGGTTGCGCTGCCAGCGAGCAGAATAGGGTTCGAGATTGGAGCGGCGGAGCGCGTGTTGACCGCGAGCAGATCGCCGCCGGAAAGAACAAGCAGGCCTGCGCCGTTTCCGAACGTGGATGTGGCGTTGAGGCTGATGCTGCCGGAACTGTTGGTGGTCGGGCCGGAGTAGGTGTTGATGGCGGTCAAGACGAGTGTGCCAGCCCCGGACTTTGTGAGTGCGCCATTGCCAGTGATGATTCCATTGGCAGTGATGTTGCCGATGCAACGAAGCGGATTGCCTGCATTGGTGATGTTGCCGCCGAGAACAATCAAGCCGGAATTTGCAACGAAGGTCAGCGGTGAAGCGAGCGTGACGTGATTGTTGATGGTCTGCGTGACGGCTGAATTGTTCGTGACGCCACGCAGGATGGACATGGCGTTGCCAGAAATCGTGTAGCTGCCGGTTGGGGCGTTGCTGAAGATGAGTGAGCCGATGATTCCAGTGCCGGTGGTCAGTGCGGAGAGGTTGTGAGTGATGTTGCCACCCGCGCCGGCGAAGCGAAGATGATTGGTGCTGACGGGCAGAGTGCCGTTGAGCCAGCTTGAGGCGGTGGCGAAACTGCCAGCGCCGATGGTCCAGGATTTGGGAAGCGACTCGCGGAGGTTCACTCCGTAATGGTGGAAAAAATAATTCTCGGTGACACGCGCGAGTGCTTGGGCGTAGGCAGTGCGGTTCGTGGCGGTATCGCGCACGCCGGTCATGTTGGATTCAATTTGCAGTCCGTCAATGTTGCCGCCATCCACGGAGCTGTACCGTTCCGTGTTGTAACCGCCATCAAAGTAAGGATCGGCATCCGGGTCGGGGATGGCAGGACTCGGCACAGCGGGATAACCCTCACTGGCGATCAGTGCGCCAAAACTGTTCGTGCCGCGCAAGAGTTCCGCAAACGTGAGAGGTGAGAACGCGGAGAGCGTGCGGACGCCGGACTGGTTCTGGTAGGTGGATGAGCCGTTGAGCGTCGCGTCGCTCAAGCCGAGCTGGGTCGAAGACAGCAAATAGCCGAGCTCAAGCCGCTGGAGGGTGTGGCCGTGGCCGTGGACATCAACGTAAAAGCCGCGTCCGTGCAGGGCGGTGAGATTGGTGCGAGCCGCGCCAATGAAGTTGTGAAATTCATTCCAGGCCTGTTCAGCTTCGGGATCACCTTGCGCCGCCTCGACGATCTCGCGATTGGCGTCCACCTTTCCTCGATCCAACCGGCAAATCACGACGTGCGGGAGCAGACCGAGGCGGTTGCCAAACTCAGTGCGAATTTTTCGCGCGAGGTCTTCGGTGTTGGAATCCGTGACGGTGCTGAAACTCCAGCCGCAGGAAACGCAATTGGTGCGGTCGGGGATTTCCGCCGGAGAGAGAGCACCACCGTGCGGCGCGGAAAAGATCACAGGCAATTCGCCCGCGATGTATTCGATGTAGTTGCTGCGCCCGAAGTAGCTGACGCCGGGCGTGTAGGTCTGGGCGGTGACGTTGCTGGAAAGCAGGAAAAACAACGCTGTGATTGCCAGAGCAAACCGCCGGAGCGCGGGACTGCGTCCCGCATTACTCTCGAATGAAATGATGTGTTCGATAAATTGATCGCTCTCTACTCGTGCGAGCCGCTGCGGGGTACAGACCCGCGCTCCGGTGGCAAACACCGGAGTGCGCCCGTCCCCGGGCGCAGCAACTTCCGCAATCTTTGTTGGCCCGGAACTGCGAATAATCTTCTCTCCGGCGTGCGTTGCTGTGGCCGAGGACGACCACACTCCGCAGCATTACGGTGTACTGAAAAGATAGAACCGCTGCGGGAAGTTTGTTGCGCCAAGATCATTGATCGTGAACGGACTCACCGTGATCGTGCCGATGTTCAGCAACGTCCAGGTATTTGTCACTGGCGTCAGGGCGACATTGGTCGTGGCCCAGAGGCGATAAGACGTTCCGAGAGCACCGGTGGCCGTGAGCGAGATATTGCCGCTCGGCAATATCGCAACGCTGCCGGGCGGGAACGAGGGAGGAACATTGCCGCCGGTGGACAACACCTGAATCGAACCGTCAACGGCAAGTTTGTTGGTCCAAGTAACGCCGCCGCCAGTCACGCTCAATGCGCCGCCGTTGATGACGGCTTGATTGAACAGCTTGAAGCTGTCGCCCACGGAGAGTGCGCCACCCAGATTGCTGACGTTGACCGTGCCGCTGCCGATGTTGTTGATCGTGCCGCTGACGGAGGCGAGGTCGTTGGATGGCGACGCGGATTGATTCACGTCCACCGCTAAGTTGCCCGCGAGAACGAGACTGCTGTTAATCATGAGCGTTCCAAGTCCGTTGCCGGGCGCGAGTGTGCCGCCAGCATTCACCGTTACGGTTCCGGCAATCGAACCCGTGCCGCCGAGCCTGCCACCGGAGTTCACGGTTACGTCGCCGCTGCCTGTGCCGGTACCAATCGTATTGTTGACGAGCAATGTTCCCGCATTGACCGTCGTGTTGTTGGTGCGCGCGCTGTTGTCGCCTGAAAGCACCAAAGTTCCCGCCCCGGCTTTGATGATCGCTGCGCTGTTCGTAATCTCGCCGCTGAATGTGGTCAATGCCGCGTTGGATGTCGTGAGTGTTTTTGTGACTCCACCCGCGTTGACAGTTCCCGCGAACGTCAATGCATTCGTGCCGCTGAAGACGACGTTCGTTGCGCCGTTGATGAACACGAAGTTATCAATCGTCCTCGCGCCGCCGCTGGCGAACAATGTGATGAACGCTTCGTCATTCAACGCACCGATAATGAGTTGCGCAGTGCCGACAGGCCCGGAGACGACGTTACCGAGTGACAGCACGCTGCTGGAACCGAAGCCGAGCGCGCCGGAGTTCACTTCTGTGCCGCCGGTATAAGTGTTCTGCGCCGTGAGGATGGTGCTGCCGCCGCCGTTGAGAGTGGCAAAGCTGCGGCGGATTCTGCCCGCGCCGGATACGAGACCACTCACAGTCATCGTGGGCGAAGCAGCGTCGTTGTAGAGATCGAGTTGTGATAACGCGCCTGGAGTGTCGAAGCCCGCGTCGCCAATGATGATAGGGAAATTGACGGTGGTGAAACTGCTACCTTGGAAGCGCAGGATGAATGTGTTGTTGGACAAACCGGTGTTACCCACCGTGAGTGTGCTGCCAGCGGAAGTGAAACCCCCGCTGAACGGAAAGATGCGCGTCGAAGGTGCCGCTGCGGTGCTGTCGCCATAAATCACAGTGTTGGCGGTCATTACTACGGGATTGGCGATGGGTGAACCCGCGCGAGTACCAGTGTTCAGAATATTTCCGCCACCGAGCACCAATGTGCCAGTGCCATCGCCGAACGTTGTGCTGCCGTTCATGGCAATCAAGCCAGCGAGATTTGTCGTGCCGCCGGTGTAAGAGTTGGTCGTGGATGCGGTGAACGAGAGTCGCCCCGCGCCCTGCTTGGTGAGCCCCACACCCGCGCCTGAAATCGCGCCGCCGATTGTGAAGTTGTTGCTGTTCGCAGTGATGGTGCGATTGCCCCCAAGCGTGACTGCGCCTGAACCTAGACTAAGATTCGTCGTGCCGGTGAAAGTCACGTTTGCATTAAGAACGACCTGCGTGTTGACAAGCGTTGTCGAGGCCGCTCCGTTGTTATCGAGCGTCGTCGCGCTGCTCACAGTCAATGTTCCAGTGCCGAGACGACCACTCACGTTGATCGCACCTCCGCCGAGTGTAGTGCTGCCGGAATAGGAATTAAGAGCGGTGAATGTGGCGGTGCCTGCGCTGGACTTTGCAATGCCGCCAGTCCCGGTGATGAGACCGCTTACCAATGCTTCACCGCCAGCCGAAACAGTCATAGTCGCGCTGTCATTCAACAGAATGTCGCCGGAATAAGTCGCCGTGCCGCTGCCAATGGTGGTGCCGATGGATTTCGCGCCGCTGCTGCCACTTTGCACGGTGATGTTTCGGGACATCGTGACGCCGGCGGTGTTGATGCTGATCGCGGCGTTGCTGTTGCCGGTGGTGTTGCCCAATTGCACTGCCGTTGCTGCGGCGCCGAATGCACCCGAGCCATTGAGCGCGTCAATAGGGAGCGTGGCTGTGCCTGCGAGAATTTTTGTCGAGCCGATGTAATTATTCGCCGGGTTAGTGAAGATACATTCGCCGTTACCAATCTTCACCACGCCGAATGTGCCGGTGAGCAGAGGATACGGTGTGGGCGAGGTCTGACCTTGTGAAACTGATCCGGTCGGAACGTTGATGACGATGTCGGCAGCAGGTGTGTAAGTCAGAATCAAATCGCCGCTGACAACGCTGAGGCTGAACACCCCTTGAATCGTTCCCGTAAAGGAAGCGGTATCAATCGCGAAATGGCTCACGTCGAATCCGATCGCCGACGAACTATCAATGATCGTCCAATTGTACGCGATGCCAGCGTTCCAGTTGGCGGGGGTGACGCCGAGTGAATCGAGTTTGATGGTGACGGGATTCACGCTCGTGGCTGCATCCGTCCAACTGGTACTCGCTGTAATGGTGTCGTAACCAGAACCCGCAAAGCCAGTCGCGTTCGAGACTTGCACCACATAGACCGCGTTCTCGCCGAGTGTCAGGTCGCTGATGGTGAGGTTCGCTACGTTCGATGATGTCGAGCCGGGCGAAACGACGCCGTTCAAGCTGACACTGACGGGAGCGGTGATAGTGCCGTTTCCACCGAGGATTCCGGTATTGCTGACCGTGGTTGAACCAGAGCCAAGTGCGGATCCAACCAGGTTGTTGGCAAGCAAAGTACCGCTGTGAATCCAAGTGCCGCCTGAGTAAGTGTTGTCGCCGGTGAGAATGGTGGTGCCAGCGGATACGGAAGAGTTGAGGTTTGTGCGGCGGATGGCGCCAACACCCGAAATGTCACCGCTGAACGTCTGAATCCCATTGGTGGCATAGTTGGCGAACTGGAGAACTGAGAACGAAGTTGGTGTGTCAAAGATACCGACTACGATAGGCCGTGAAAAACTCATCCCGCCTATCATGCGAACTTGAAACGTTTGGGGTGGATTTCCGGTGAAGTTGGAAATTTTCACCGTTCCGGCGCTGCCACTCCATGCACCGCTAAACGGAATGGTGCGGGTGGAGTTCACATTTCCACCGTCGTTGTAGATACTGGTGTCGGCCAGCAAGACCACGGGATTCGCGATGGGTGGATCACCGGCACCACCACGATCCAGTCCCGAAATGATGTCACCGCCGGTGAGGTAAAGTGGTGCGACGCCTGTTCCAAGAGTCCCAACGTCATTGAACCGTAGTGCGCCTGCGGAGTTTGTGACCGGTCCGGTAAAAGAATTGTTCGTGCCCTGAATATAAAGAATGCCCGGCCCAGTCTTCGTAAAACCTCGTGAGCCATTCGTTTCATCAATCGTAGCAGTGATGGCGATGCGCGCTGAATTTCCGCCGGTCGCGACGTAAATTTCTCCAGAATTAGCCAGACGCACGCGCATGGGTTGAGACGTGCCGGACGAGTTCTGAAGAATCATCTCCGTGTTGTCATCGTTGTTGGCGAGCAGAACACCGCCCACACCGTTCAATTCGAGCGCGCCGCTGACAGTGGTGGAGTTGTTGCGGATCGTGCGGCTGGCAATGTTCCCGGCGGCAATCGTGATCGAGCCGACGCGCTGCAATCCACCGGCCGTCGCCATCTGGATTGTTGTGGTCGTATTCGTCGTCGTGCCGTCGAAGATGGCGTTGTCAGCGAACGTCGGCACGGTGTCGGTGATCCAATTGGTGTTGCCAAGCCATGTTGTTCCAGTGTTGATCGTGCCAGCGTCCCAAGTGATGTCCGCCGCGCGGAGCATGAAGTTGGCGGAACAAACAAGCATCGTCAGCGTGACACAGGCCAGCGAGCGGAGTGAATAGTTGCGGGAATTTCTCATGGTTTTTATCTAGGGTTAAATCGGTGGTCGTCATCAACGGATACAGCCGACGCGGACAAGATACAATCGTTAGTTCGCGACAATAATGACATGGCTCGATTGGCGATATTGTAGCTGCCGACTTGAGGATGAGAATATAACGAACGTCATATTTCCAGCAGAAGGCAGGAGGTTACACTGGCCTCCAGTTGGACTCCAACATGAACATCCGCCGTTTGACGCGTACGCTGCCCACGCTTGCCATATTCCTAGCGTCCGCTTTCCTGCTTCGAGCCGGGGCGATATCGGTCGCCACAAACAGCATTGGTAGGGATCGCTTCATCACTCCTTGTTTCATCCATGACTCGGGCAAACCGGGGCCTACTTTGATGATCGTTGGCGGCACGCATGGAGATGAACCGGCAGGTGCCGCTGCGGCAGAAACCATCCGCCATTGGCCAATCAAGAGCGGCAGGCTCGTCGTTGTTCCGCGCTCGAACATCCCAGCACTTCAAGCGGGTAAACGCAACACGCCCGGTCTTTCGACAAACTTGAGCAATCTCAACCGCAATTATCCCCGCGCCGGAACAAGCGAACCGCCGCGCGAGGGCGTCGCCACGGACATTTGGCAACTCGCGCTCGCTTACAGACCCGACTGGCTGCTTGATCTCCATGAGGGTTACGACTTCCATCAAATCAATGAGAAAAGCGTGGGCAGTTCTATCATCACATTCCCCATAGGACGAGCACTCGACGCAGCGGACCTGATGCTTGCGGCGGTCAACGAAACCATCAGCGAACCTAAGTTGAAGTTTGTGAGGCGCGACATGCCGATTGACGGCAGCCTTGCGCGCGCTGGTGGCGAGCATTTCAAGATTCCTTCGATGACATTGGAGACGACCTCGAAGCAGCCGATGTCAAAACGCGTGCGGCAGCACGAGATCATGGTTCACGCGCTCTTGCGGCACGTCGGCATGATCGGAGATTTGCCCGCGCCGACATTCGTCGAGACGCAACCCACGCTTGTTCACCCATCCCCAGTCCAGCCATCGGTCGCTTCTTTGCGCGTGGCGCTATACAAAGGCCCTGTAACCGGCGGTAACGGCCCACCAAGCCTGATGAACCGATTGAACAACCCGCCTGCCTCCAGCATCACCCAAATCACGCCAGAAGACATCCGCGCGGGTCTCCTGACAAACTATGACGTTGTAATCTTCGCAGGCGGCAGCGGCAGCAAACAAGCTGAAGCCATCGAAGAATCAGGGCGTGAACAGATCAAACAATTCGTCGCCAATGGCGGCGGTTACATCGGTATCTGCGCCGGAGCTTATCTCGCCACAAGCGGCTACCCGTGGAGTCTTGGGATCGTGAACGCGAAAACCGTTTCACCAAAATGGCAGCGCGGCAAGGCGATGGTAAAATTGGAACTGACCGGAAGCGGAAAAATAATTCTCGGCGACCGCGACGGACCGTTTGAATGCCGCTACGCAAATGGGCCGATTGTTAAGCCGGACACAAAGACGAATCTCCCGCCATTCGAGACGCTGGCGTTGTATCGCTCGGAAGTCTCCAGCAACGGCGCGCCCGTTGGAGTGATGATTGACTCACCTGCGATTTTCAGCGCGCAATACCAACAGGGCCGCGTGGTCTGCGTCAGTCCGCATCCCGAACAAACGAGTGACCTTGAAGATGTCGTTCCGAACGCCATCAATTGGGTTGCTCCACGCGAAGAAATCGTTTCTAACAAACCTGCCCCAAAGGCAGAATGACTGCTAAATTGAAATCGTCATGAATAATAAATCGTCTCGTCCGATGCTCGCGTTCACGTTGATCGAACTTCTGGTCGTCATCGCGATCATCGCGATCCTAGCCGCGATGCTATTGCCAGCACTTGCCAAGGCGAAGCAAAAGGCGCAACAGATCAGTTGCCTCAATAATTTGAAACAGTCCGGCCTCGCCATCCAACTCTACATAGACGACAACTCGGATTTTTTACCCGGCCCATGCTTCCTCAACCAGAAGTCCGGCTATGACAGCACCATTAAACACTACTTGCCGGTTTATATCTGGAGCTACCTTAGCTTGCGCGATCCATCTGTCCCATTGACTTCTGGCGGACCGAATCGAGCTACTGCCAACAAAATTTTCACCTGTCCGGCATTGATGGCCACTAAGGCGAAACTTGCCACCACCACCGAAGGCGAGCGCACAAACTTTAAATTAAACGGCGACGATGTTTCCCCCGGCACAGCGAGCAAAGCGTTCGGCTACCCCGCCAACGCTGACCCACCAGCTACACCAACTCTGCCGCTCAAGTCGGCCCAAGTCGTCAATGTCACCAACTACGCCAACTTCTTCACGATGCGCGACGTGGACAATGTGATTGATGGAACAACCGTGCCCCCGAACTGGCATGGAGACATCCCGACGCTGCCAGTGCATGGCAAGGTTCGTAACTGGATGTTTCTCGACTGGAGTGTTCGTGCCTCATCGAGGACTAACAACTTTTGATCTCAACATCGCTGTATCTTCTCAACGGAGACGCCAAGCAACCTCTTTGCAAAAAAACGTCTGCTCTTTGACCCGGATTGCTTGAACGCCTCTATTAAAGAAAATCGCGCCAGTTCCAAGCCCTCCAAAGGCTGGCATCGCATCCTCTACGTGCAGGTGCTGGCGGCGATTGTCCTCGGCATTGCCGTCGGCCACGCGTGGCCGGACTTCGGCAAATCCCTCAAGCCGCTCGGTGACGGCTTCATCAATCTCATCAAGATGATCATCAGCCCTATCATCTTCTGCACCGTGGTTCATGGCATCGCTTCAATGGGCGACCTCAAAAAGCTTGGCCGCGTCGGGTTCAAAACTCTGCTCTATTTTGAAGTCGTTTCGACGCTCGCGCTGATCATCGGTCTCGTCGTTGTGAATGTTTTCAAACCCGGTGCGGGATTCAACATTGATGCCGCCACACTGGATCCAAACATTGCCAAAACCTATCTGGACAAATCCCACGCGCTGACCACTACGGATTTTTTCCTGAACATCATCCCCAAAACTTTCTTTGGCGCGTTTGTTTCAGGTGACCTGTTACAAGTCCTCGTCATCGCCGTGCTGGTCGCGTTTGCCATCGCCGCCATGGGACAGCATGGAAAACCACTGCTGCGCGGGATCGAATACGGGTCGCAGGTTTTCTTCGGCGTGCTGAAAATCATCGTGAAGTTCGCACCCATCGGCGCATTCGGCGCGATGGGTTTCACCATCGGCAGCTACGGCCTCGAAGCATTGAACAATCTGGTCGCCCTGATGATTGGGTTTTACACGACGGCAATCCTCTTCGTGGTGGTCGTGCTTGGAAGCATCGCGTGGTTCAGCGGATTCTCCATCTTTCGCTTCATCGCTTACATCAAGGAGGAAATACTCCTCGTCATTGGCACCAGTTCATCCGAGACAGCACTGCCCGGCATGATCAAGAAGATGGAACGTCTCGGCTGCTCGGAATCCACCGTGGGTCTGGTCGTCCCCACGGGTTACAGTTTCAATCTCGACGGCACGAACATCTACATGACCATGGCAGCGGTGTTCCTCGCGCAAGCCACCAACACGCCGCTCGATCTCAAACAACAAATCACTCTCCTGATCGTGGCGATGATCACCTCCAAAGGCGCGAGTGGCGTGACGGGCGCGGGCTTCGTCACGTTGGCCGCCACTTTGTCCGCCGTCCCATCTGTGCCCATCGCTTCCCTGGCGTTGCTGGTGGGCATTGACCGCTTCATGAGCGAATGTCGCGCGCTCACCAACCTCGTCGGCAACGGCGTCGCCACCGTCGTCATCAGCCGCTGGGAAAACGAAGTCACGCCGGACATCTTGAACAAGAATCTTCGCCTCACGCTTGGCAACAGCGTCGTCAAACCATGAACCATCAAGCCGTCACAATTCGGGCGATGATCTGCCTGCTGCTTGGACTTTCGCAGGCGGTTGCTGCATTGATGCAGGATGGGCAAGATTATCCTGCGGCCTCCTCGACGCCGACGTCCGGCAGAAGCCCATGGTTGCTCGCAAGCAGCGGCGCAGCAGCACCGGCCTCGACTTCCTTCATCGGCATCTACGCAGGCAATCTCACCGGCACCACAACTCCACCCCTGGGCGGTCTGACAAACTCCATCAATCCAGAGGCTCATCTTCAGATTGCGAAGGCCACTGCAAATTCCAGAACCTATTACCGGAGCATCGGGACTTCGCTCACCAGCGGTTCGGTTTATTTTTCATTCCTGGTGAATGTTTCGGTCAATCCCACCCTGAGCGATGAGATCATGGCGGAACTGATTCCCGCTGTCGCTGGTGGAGCATTTCCCGCCAACCCGACCACCAACGATCCGCTGACACTCCACGCACGGCAGGGTTCGACCTCGACGAATTTTAATCTCGGCATTCAAAGTCAGGGCGGCGCGGTCAGTTGGGCTTCAACCAGCCTCGCCATCAACACAGATTACCTTGTCGTGTTGCAATACACCTTCGGCGCGGGACAACCTTGTCGTTTGTTCATCAACCCAACGCCCGGATCAACACAGCCTGCCGCCAGTGCAACAGCGACCAAGGGCGGCAGCGGCGAACCTGCCAACATCGGCACGGTGCTGTTTTGGGAAAGTTCGACCGCCACCACGGGCACATTCAAGTATGACGTGATGCGCGTGGACACAAACTGGGCGAACGTCACGCCCGCCGCTCCTCCAACCATGCGTGTGCTTTTTCTCGGCAACAGCTTGCTCGGCATCAGCGCGAATTACTCAAACGACATTCCCGCCATTCTCTCGATGCTCGCCGCGAATTTCGGCGACACGTTTTCCTACGCGAGCATTCCCGAAAGCGGCTGGCTTCTCGCCGACCACGCGACCAATTCAACCAGCACCAACGCCATCAACTCCGGCAGCTACGACATTGTGGTGTTGCAGGAGAAAAGTGAAACGCCGTCTCTGCCATCCGACCGCAACAACATCATGTTCCCCGCGTGCCGCACTCTGAACGGCATGATCACCAATCGCGGAGAGCGCACGATGTTTTATCAGACGTGGGGACAGATCAACGGCGACCCGAACAGCAACTGCAACAGCTACGACACCCCTGCTCAATACAAGACATGCAGCTATCCGAGCTTTGCTAGTTTCACGAGCATGAACATCGCGGTCCGCAAAGCCTACGCGATGATCGGCAATGAACTCAGCGCGGCCATCTCACCCGTGGGACAAGCGTGGCTGCGTGTCCGCACCGAGCAACCGGGGTTGAATCTTTACATCCTCGATGACTCACTCGGCGACCGACATCCAAATAGTTATGGCGCATATTTGGCCGCCTGTGTTTTTTACAGCTCAATCTTTGGTCGCAGCCCGGAAGGCAGCACCTATTACTCGACGAATAACGTGACCAACGCGCAATACCTCCAGCGCATCGCCGCTGAAACGGTGCTGACCGATCCGTTTGCGACCGATGCCTATGGGTTTGGCGGGAACAATTTTCACTGGGCTTATCGCTGGCAGAATTTCACGAATCCTCCCAGCGCACCGATGAACACAATCGTGATCTCTGGCGCGGGCGGAAGTCCTTCGCCATCGGTGAGAGTGGACACGAACATCGCCAGCATCGCAAACCTCACGCTTGGAACTTTGGATGCCACGAGCAATAAGCTGGGGCAGGGACGGCTTTATTTTTCTACCGGTGGATCGCTCGTTGTCACGGGAGCAATGGTCATTGGCAAGGAGGGAAAAGGTTTTGTGCGGCAACGGGGCGGAAGCATGGTCGTGAACGGTACGATGACTCTTGCCGAAAGCACCAACAGCGTCGGCGATTACGTCCTCACCAACGGATCGCTGCGCGCAACGCAGATCCTGCGCGGCGACGGTACTCCACATTTTGCGTTCGATGCCGGACAGCTTTCGTTCAATCAGTTTGGAACTGCGCTACGACCTCTGGATTTGACTTCAGCCGGGACGCTGGCCATCACGAACACCGCCGGGACCGCGAACCTCTTTGGCAATTTCACCAACGCCGCCAGCGGCACGCTCGACATTCAACTGGGCAGCACATCAAACGCAATCGTCGTGAGCGGCACGGCGAAACTCGCGGGTTCGTTGCAAATCAGTATCGCGCCCGGCTTCCAGCTCCAAGCTGGACAGCAAATCACTTTGTTGTCGGCGAATTCAGTGATTGGAAATTTTTCGCAGGTGACGCTCCCCGCGATCACGTCTGCCGGGCTGGGGCTGACCACAAGCCTGACGGCGACTTCTGTCGTTGCGACGGTGATCAATTATGCCGCATCGTTGACGAGTACCGCCGTTTCTACCAATGGACAGTTTCAATTCACGGTCAACGGTGTCAGCGGAAAAAATTACACGGTTCAAACGTCAACCAACTTGAGTTTTGGCAACTGGATTCCAGTGCTGACAAACACCCCGCCCTATATCTTCCAAGAAACGAATGGGCTTTCTCCGCAGCGTTTCTATCGCGTGATCTATGCCCCCTGATTCTTCTGCCAATCATTTCAAAACTGACGCACCAGTCAGCCTTAAGCCGGAAAAAAAGCCACTGAAGATGCTCCTCATTTCGTTCGCACTTATTTTGGTCGGCAGCTTTGGCGCGCATCTCGTTCAGACCGGAGGCGGCACGATTGACGTCGTCGGGTTCAAGCTCCCCACCGAAAACGGCCAGTGGGTCACAGCGGATTTGTTCAGGCCGAAATCTGCGAGCGAAACAAACCAAGTTCCACTGGTCGTCGTTTGCCCCGGCTTCGAACGGAGTAAGGAAACGATGAGCGGCTATTCGATTGAACTGGCCCGGAGAGGCATTGCCGTGATCACGATTGATCCCTACAACCAGGGCGCGTCCAGTTCAACGAAGCAGCGCCGCTCCGCCACCGTGGAAGGATACGGGGTCGTTCCGATGGTAGAATATGCCTTCAACACGCCCAATCTGAATTACGTGGATAAATCGAGGATTGGCGCAGTTGGTTACTCCGCCGGTGGCAACGCGGTGTTGCAATCGGTCTCGCGATTCGGCGCGCGACAGGTGAAAGCTTTGAGACAGGCGCAATTCCGAAGATCGGAAGGTGGCGAAGTCATTACCGATTCCGAACGCACCAACGCCCAGTCACAAAACAAAATCACGGCGGTATTCATCGGCGGTTATGTGCTGACCTTGACGAGCAACGTCCTAGACACCGTGGATGCCAACGTCGGATTGGACTACGCCTATTACGACGAGGGCGCATTTCGGACCACGAATGGCGTGGCGCACATGAACAATGCCCCGGAGTCGCTGCGATTGGTCAACTCCATCTTTTCGCCAGACAAGGAAATCGCCGAAGTGGAAATCGGGAAAGTTTACGGAGAGGTTTCCAATCGCACCATGCGCGTGGTGCATAACACCAAGAACATCCACCCCGTGCTGCCATACGATCCCGAACACATCGCCCACATGACGGCCTTCTTCACAACCGCGTTTGGACTTGAGCCGGGCATTCCTGCATCGCGCCAGACGTGGCCGTGGAAGGAACTGTGTACCTTCCTGTCGTTGATTGGCGGATTTCTGTTCCTCGTCCCGTTCACGTCGCAATTGTTGCGGCTGCCCGTGTTTCAATCGCTCGTCCATCCCGTGCCGCCCGCGCTGCCACGGCCCGGTCGCAACGGAAAAGTCCTGTTCTGGAGCTTCTTCATTTTCTCCGCGCTCGTGGCTTGTTTCCTATTCATCCCAATGGCCCGCGCCTCGATGGTGCTGTTTCCAGAAGCCACCAACCGCACGCAGACTTGGTTTTTCCCGCAACGCATCAACAACGCCATTTTGCTCTGGGCCGTGGTGAACGGAATCCTGGGGCTGGTCATTTTCTTTCTGACCTACAAGTTGCACGGAAAGAAAAACGGCATCACGCCAGAGATGTGGGGACTCAGGACAAGCGTGAAGGAAATCGCGAAAACCTTCTGTCTGGCGATGGCCGTGTGCGCGGCTTTCTACGTCCTTCTGTTCGCGTCGTATGGAGTTTTTCATACGGACTTCAGGTTCACCTTTGTGTCCGCCGCGGCCTCGTTTCCTCCAAAAATGTTGCTCGTGTCGTTGATGTACCTGCCGCTGTTTTTCATCTTCTATCTCGCCAATTCTATCAGGGTCAACTGCGCGGGCCGATTCGCAGGCCAAAAAGATTGGGTCAACCGGCTCATCAATGCGCTGGGCAATTCCGTTGGCTTGATGTTGATCCTCGCAATCCAATATGGCTACTTCGCTGCCACGGGAAAGGTTTTCTGGACGGATGAATGGCTCTACGCAAATTTGCTCCTAGGAGTCATCCCGATGATGTTTATCCTGCCGTATTTCCACCGGTGTTTCTTCAACATGACGGGCAAGGTCTATCTCGGCCCGATGATCACCTGCCTGATCTTCATCCTGATGATGCTCACGAGCAACGTGTGCTACATCCCGCTGGAATGATTTCTTGAAATCTTGAAATGAGCGGTAGCGCGTTACTCCGTACTCGCAGTCAGGGCGAGAGTGCTCGCGAGCCAGCTTGACATTAGCTCCACCAAAAACCGCCGCGAGGGTGACACGCCTTACCAAAAAATAATCCCACGGTAGAAACCGTGGGATTTGCGAAGCAGGCAAACTAGTTCTCAGTTGCGGCGACGGTGAATGATGGCCGCAACGCCAAGCGCGAGCAAAGCGAGCGAGGAGGGTTCTGGCACCTCAAACGTGATTGAGAAATTATCAATTCCAATCGAAATGTCTGCGCTCTGAGAATTGGCATCTGACCAACGAATCCAGATTTCGTCTCCAGGAGCAATCGAAAGCCCTGTGACGGTATCGCCCAATCCGGCAATTCTGTTCGCCGCCAAGTTTCCATCCAAAGCAACGCCTGTGGCGGTACCTGTGCCATCAAAAATAGTATTGAAATTCGCAGCGGCGAGTGCTGTGTAAGTGCTGTTTGCAAGTGTCGCCAATCCAGGAGCAAAAACTGCATAGCTGACAGCAAATTGGTTGTTGATGTTTGTTATACCCGCATTGCGCCATTGCTCGCCGTCATAAGAAAACGTAAAACCGCCGATGTTTTGCCCGGTATTGTTGACGAAGCGAGCCCCCAAGCGCAACGCGCCTGCGCCTGCGCTGGTGATCCCATCGGACGGAAGTGTTCCCAAAGCGCGTTCCAAAGCGCCTGCCGATCCGAAACTGTAATAGGATCCGGTGTTTAATGATCCCGTGCCTGCACGAATCACTTGATTCCCGTTTGTGGTGGCCGCTGCGCCGGTGGCGAACGTGCCGATATACCAACCCGGAAGACCAACCACCTGCGGGCTGTCTAACGCGATGGTGGCAGTGTTATCGGTCCAGTTTTGAGGGGTGGTGTTCGTTGTCAGCGTATCAAAATTCTGATTATACGTCAGCCCGCCGCCCGTGATGCTGATTTGACCTTGTGAATCATGGGCCGAAAGCAGTGTGGCAACGGCTGCCGCAGCCAAACTGATGTGTGTGTTGAAAGAATTCTTCATTTGTATAACGGGTTACAGATTTCTGGTTGCACTCTTTATAGCTCAGTTTGGACGGGTTGGAATATAACAAATGTTATAGTCGGATCGAAAAATCATCCGTATTGATCCCCATACGCATTGAACTTGAATTCCGAAGCCCGAATTTCCGAAGCCCGAAAGAAGCCCGAAACCCAAGGGCCGAACCCGACTTCTTTTTTGCGCTGAGAAAAATGCGGGGCGGACATTGCCGCGAATGCGGCCTTTCGGGTTTCAGGCTTCGGATTTCTTTCGGATCTCGGATTTCGAACTTCGAGTTTCGGTGTGAACCGGGGACATCCGTCGTCAGTTCGTTTACTCCTTCCCCAGAAATTTCACCACCGCCTCGGTGCGCGACGAGACGTGGAGCTTTTCATAAACCGTGTGTAGATGCACCCGCACTGTGCCGGGCGTGATGCCGAGTTGATCGGCGATTTCCTTGTAGAGGTAGCCCTTGGCCAGCAGCGCGAGAATTTCCTGTTCACGCTTGGAAAGCAGGTCGAGTTCCGTGGAAGATTTTTTAATCTGCTGAAAATGATTCACCACTTTCCGGGCGATGGCCATGGACATGGGCGAGCCGCCTGCGCTCACCTGTTCCACCGCCTGCACCACTTCTGCGGGCGGCATGTTCTTGAGCAGATAACCCGACGCCCCGGCACGCAATGAATCAAAGATCAGCTTGCTGTCTTCATACGTCGTCAGCATCAACACCTGCAACTTCGGCAGCTTCACCTTGAGCGCGCCGACACATTGGATGCCGTTCATCTTGGGCAGATTGATGTCCATCAACACCACGTCGGGAGTGGTTCTGGGAATTTCAACCAACGCCTCCTCGCCGCTGGAACAGGCAAGCTGGCAGCGCAACGTCGAGGCCGCATTGATCACCGCCATCAACTTCTCACGCGTGCCGGCATCGTCCTCGACCAGGGCGACGTTTATTTTTTTAGTGTTCATCTTTGGCGCAGGGAACGGAAAAAATAATTTTCACTCCGCTGCCGGGTCTGGCTTCGATGCTACACGCGCCGCCCAACTCAGCAAGGCGTTGCTGCATGTTCCTCAATCCATCGGCGAGCGCATTGTCCGGCACTTGTTCAAAACCGCGCCCGTTGTCCTCGATCCGCCACTCCATCGCGCCGTTGTTGACCGTCACTCCCAGACAAACCTCTGTGGCGTGCGAGTGTTTCACCGCGTTGTTCAACGCCTCTTTCACCGCGAGAAACAATCCGTGCCGCACGTCCGCCGCGATGTTGCGAACCGGTGGCGGACTCGGAAAATCCACGCGGCAACGGATGCCTGCGGTTTGCAGAAAGCCCACGGCATATTGCCCCGCATAATCCAGCAGGTCGGCCAATGTGTCGTTGCGTGGATTCACCGCCCAGACGATTTCATCCAGCGATTTCATGCCCTGGCGAGTGAGCCCTGCAATCTGCGCCACCTGACCCCGGGCTTGTTGAGGATCATTGATTCCCTGCTCGGTGAGTTCGGCCAGCAACGAAATCTGCGTCATGCGCGCGCCGAGATCGTCGTGAATGTCCTTGGCAATGCGGGCGCGTTCGCGTTGTAAAATATTCTCCTGCACGAGCGCGCGCAGCTTCCTGCGAAGTCGTCGCACGGTGACGAGCCGCACCGTCGCATAAACACCCGCCGTGAATAGACCAATCGCCCCCGCGCGAAACCACCATGTCTGCCAAAAAAACGGCAGCACCTCGAACCCGAACGCCCGCCCGTCCTCGTTCCACACTCCGGCATTGTTGCCGGCCTTGACCTGGAAAAGATATTCCCCGGCGGGCAGACGCGAATAACTTGCGCTGCGTTCCTCGCTGGTCTCGGTCCAGTTCTCGTCCCAACCTTTCAAACGATAACTGAAACGCACCTTCTCAGGCTCAATGAAACTAGGCGCGGTGAACGTCACCTCCAATTTTTTGTAGCCCGGTTGCAACCGAAGCTTTTCCGGTTCATCAGCACTCAACATTTCCAAGTTGTCCACCTTCACGCTCTCAATGATCACCGGCGGTGCGATACGGTTTGTTTGCACGAGATCTGTATGCACGATTGCCAGCCCGGAGTGAGTCGGCATCAAGATGCGACCATCGCGCGTCCGCGCCGCGCCTGGCGCGTGGCCGTAGTAACCTTGCAAACTCGGCAGGCCATCGTCCTTCCCGTAGCCCACGGCCTTCAACATGGCGGAACGTCCCTCCGCTACGTCCGTGAGTTCGCGGTGGTTGATGCGAAAAATTCCGTGGTCCGATCCAAACCAAAACCACCCACGCGCATCCGGCATCAGCGAACAGATGCTGTTGTCCGGCAAACCCTGATGCTTTCCGATCAACGAAAACTTTCCGTCCTTCAATCGGCCCACACCCGCCGACGAATAACCGATCCACAAACTCCCGTCGTCTGCGCCCGCGAGCGAACGGATGGGACGTGGGGTTTCTCCGACATCCGGCGTCACGTCCACCACGCGGTCGCCGTCCACGCGCAGGAGTTGCGCGTCCAGATTCGCCATCCAGATTTTTCCCTCAGCGTCCTCTATCAATGCGCGCACGGCTTTGCTGCCTGCGGGCAATTCAAAGTTTTGAAACTTCCCGGCCTTCATCCGCTGCAACACCGTTTCGCCCGAGTAAGTGATCCAAAGATTTCCCGCTCGATCCGCCAACAGACAACGCACGCTTGACCCGACCCTGCCATCGCGTCGACGGACAGCGGTGAACTGTCCCGACTGCCACCGATACACACCGCGACTGAAAGTTCCGAACCACACGACTCTACCAGAATCGCACGCCACGCACGTTGCCTGACCGCCGGGCCAACCCTCGGTCGCGCCGATGGTTCGCCACGAACCGCCCTCGTTGTTTGCCACTTCTCCGTTCTGCGTCACCACCCACAATGTTCCCGTTGCGTCCTCGCAAACGGAGCGCACCGTGTCGAACGGAAGCCCCGCCTCGCGCCCTTGCATTTCCACCACCTGATGCCGCAGACGATTCAGCCCGCCGCCATCTGTTCCCACCCAGATGTTGCCCTCGCGATCCTGCGTGATGGTGCGAATCCGCCCGTGCGACGTCTCAACATTTTCAATCCGTGCCCCGTCGTAACGAAACAATCCGCTCGCTGCCGTGCCGATCCAGACCGCGCCACTCTCGTCTTCAAACATCGCTGTTGGTCGCACGACGGCGGCATCCACGGATATTTTCCCCATCTCCACCGGAGCGTTGCCAGAAATAGATTTCATCAGCTTTTCACCGGCACAAATCCAGATTCCGCCGCGTCGCGCCGCTTTGATTTGCACGTAACGTTCGTTCACCGGAAAAAGTGCATTGAACCTGCCGTCGCGAAATGTCCCAACCTGACCGCCCTTGGCGAACCAGAGTTCGCCCGCAGCATCACTCGTCAGACTGCAAGTGCCGGCTCCGGTCAGACCGCTCTCTTCGGCGAAGCGTGTTGCCATTTCGCCCGTGATGCGGCAAACAGAACCGTCCATGTAACAAATCCAAATCGAACCATCCGCCGCTTCGAGGGTGTCAAACAGCGGCGAACGCGGCAGACCATTTGTCACGACCAGCAACGTGGCCTTCTCACGATCAAAGCGGACGACATTTCCTGCATCCAATGCGAGCCAGAAAGTTCCATCGCGAGCGAGCGTCATCGCTCGGATGATGGGATGCGGACGACCCGCCGGGATTGGAATCTCCTGAATCTTGATGCCATCGAACCGTGCAAGCCCCGACTGCGTGGCGATCCAAAGATAGCCGTCCTCCGATTGCGCCACGCCCGTGACATTGTCACCCGGCAATCCATCGTCCGCCTGCCAACGCCGGGCGAACCACGGCGACGCCTCGGAAGACAATTGCAGACAAGCTGCGAGCGCCGTAAAAATGAACGGGAGCTTGAGACGATTTCCGATGATGCTCACCGCGCGATGCTAGTCGCTCACCCAAATCGCAGCAAGAATTGCAACAAGCAGGTTTGTAAAAGCCATTTATCGTCCCGTAATGTCCAAAAAGAAATCGAACGCGGTTAAACGTGTCTGTTTATAGGCAAGCTAATTAATAAGGCTTGGTCTTCCCATGCTCCATTTACGCACCGCGGACCTACAGTAAAAGCTCCAGTTCGATACAAGTTTCGGACAAGTTGGAACGACGTTCCACAATAGTCGCCAAATAGTTCTTGCATGGCAAAACGACTGCTGGTTTGATTGAAAACACTGAGGAACGAGCGCAGCCGTTTGTTTCGCATGGAGTTGTGAGAACGGAAATCGATACGGGTTTTCAAGCGAACCTTGAGCGATTCCGACCCTCGCCTCCAGCTCTTAATGCTTGAGCATTAACGAATTAGGAGTCTCGGACAGCCAATGGCTAACAGTTTGGCTAACAGTTTTGAGATTAGCTCAAGATTGTTTCACGATTACGGCGCATTGCCCCGTGATTACCTAACTGCCGGAATCTTCCCCAAAGTAGGATGGTCGACGCATGAACATGAAACTGCGTTACCGCCTCTTCCTCCGTCGCAAAAGCGTCTATTACGCCTTTGACGATTCCACCAAAACCTTCACCAGCCTCAAGACCAAGAACAAGGTCGAGGCCAATCGCCTGCTCACCGCGATGAACGAGGCTGGCCAGCAGCCCGCCATGAATCTGAGTCTGGCCCGCGTGTATCTGCGGCACAGCGATCCGCTCGTGTCCACGCGCACCTGGCAGAACGTGCTGGACGAGATCATCGCCATCAAAACCGGTCCGAACCAGGACCGCTGGAAATCCGCCGCCAAGGACAAGGCGTTCAATTTGATCCGCGACCGGGTGTTGATTGAGACGCAGGCCGAACATTTGTTGGCCGTGTTGCGAACCGGCACGGTTTCCACCAATGCCTATTTGCGCCGGCTGCACAACTTCGCCGTGGACATGAACTGGCTGCCCGCCACCGTCATTCCGCGCCGGCAATGGCCCGCCATCCACTTCAAAGAGAAACGCGGCGTCACGATTGACGAACACCAGAAGATCATCGCTGCGGAGGTGAACCCGGAGCGCAAAGCGCTTTACCAATTGTGCTGGCACTTGGGCGCGAGCCAGGGCGACATCGCCAGCTTGAAAGGTGAGGACGTGGACTGGCAGAACAACACGGTGTGCTTCTTTCGCAAGAAAACCAAAGTCCCCGCGCTGGTGCATCTCGGCAATGAAGCCTTGAGCCTGCTCAAAGACCTGCCGAGCGAAGGACCGCTCTTCCCCTATCTCTCGACCGTGCGGGCGGGCGACCGCGCCACCGAGTTCAAGCAGCGCTGTCAGCAACTCGGCATCACGGGCGTGACGTTGCACAGTTACCGTTATGCTTGGGCCGAGCGTGCCAAGACAGCGGGAATGCCGGAACGCTTTGCGATGGAGAACTTGGGGCACAACAGCAAGGCCGTGCATCGCGCTTACGCGAAACGCGCCCTGATGAAAATCCCATCGCTGGAAGACTACGAGCAACGGGCGGCAACCGCGAAGGCGGAAGCGGCGGC
>CAMCWI010000027.1 GCA_945882065.1 Akkermansia muciniphila | reverse complement strand
AATTTCTCGCCGCTCCTCGATGATGTTCCAGACTTCAAGTTGACGTTTAGCGAGCTTGGGGAACTCTCCAGCAACCGGCAGCGCGCGAACAAAAAGCCTTTCCCGCCAGCCCGCCTTCTCGTGCCGCACGGCTTCGGGCAACATGGATTTGAGCGCGATCTCCGGTGCGCAGCAGTAGTAGTCCGCAATCCACCGCGCGAGCCGAAGCACCTTGGCAGTGACAAGCGTTTGTGCGCCGATGACCTTAATGATGGGTTTGAGTCGGGCGTGCGCTGATTCTTCCGCCACGGCAGTGACAATGCCAAGAACTTTGCGCGGACCGAACGGGACTTGCACGCGGCTGCCTACGTCCACCTTGCCCGCCAGTTCAGGCGGGATGGCGTAATCGAACTCCTTGCGGAGGGCGATTTCGAGTGTGACGCGAGCAATCATGCGCCGCGAGGTTCGGGAGTCGCGCACCGCGAGTCAAGCAGCGGCGGCGCTGTATTTGTTTCTGCGCGGCTCTGGAGACTTAACTATTTTCCAAACGCATAAAGCGCGGTGGCAGTGCGGAGATAAACGGCGTTTCCCACCAATGCGGGCGTGCCGGAAATGCGTTCGCCAAAATCCGAGCGATACAGAACCTTCGGCATGTCGCCACCGGCCTGCACAACGGTCAGCTTGCCGTCGAGTGAAGCGACGTAGATACGCCCGCCCGCCGCCACGGGCGAGGCATAATAATTCCCCAGCGCGTTGAGCCGCTCCTGTTGATAATGCGTTGCGCCCGTCTTCGCGTCGTAGCTGGAGATGATTCCGCCATCCTTCACGATGTAGATGCGTCCATCGTAGAGCAATGGCGAGGGAACGTACGGCAGGCCGCGAGTTTGCTTCCACGCGATGCTGTCTGCGTTCAATTCACCTTTGCCGCCGGGCTTGATGGCCAGGAGGACGTTTTCACCTTTGGCCATGCTTGCCTTCATCTTGTCCAAATCTTCCGGCGTGATTTTGTCGTCGTGATTAAAATCCAGCGACTTGAAAAAACTTCCGAACCCGCCCGCCGTCGCTTCTTCCAGCGACACCACGCCGTCGTTGTCCTTGTCAGCGGGCTTGACCATGCCATCCCATGTGGGCCCGGTGCCCGGCTCTTTGCCGGGAGACCAACCGGCGAAGAACAGCAGTCCTTCCCCGATCACAGGAGTCGTGCAGGTGAATGAAGGCATCCCGGTGAGCGACCACCGCTCCTCGCCCGTCTTCAAATCATAGCCCTTCAACTTGAGCGAGCCTGACATCACCACCTCGCTCACACCGTCGTTCTTCCAAAAGATCGGCGTGCCGAAACTTTGGACGACATCAAGCCGTGCTGTTTCCCAGACTTTGCGCCCCGTCTTCACATCCACCGCCAAAAGTGAGCAATTCACCGCTTGATCGCGATTCACCAGCACAAGCCCCTCCACAATCACCGGCGAACCGCCGCTGCCGAAACTGCCCGACGTCTCTGCGGCCGGAAGCTGATACCGCCAAAGCTCCCTGCCCTTCATGTCGTGGCAAACCAGCCCGCACGAACCGAAGTAACTCACCACATGTTTACCATCCGTCGCCACTGTGGACGCGGCGGCACTGCCTTCCGTAGAATGAAACTCCTCCAACTTCTCCGGCGTCACCGCTTGCTTCCACAACAGCTTGCCGTTGCTCCGCTGATAACAAAGCGTGAGTAATTTTCCGTCAGAAAAACCTGTCAGAAAAATTTTATCTCGCCACACACAAGGCGACGACATGCCGGGAGGCACGGAAGTTTTCCAAAGCTGATTCGTGCCGGGCGCGAATTCCGTCGGCGGCTGGGCCGAGCCGGAAATTCCAGAGGCATTCAATCCGCGAAACTGCGGCCAGTTATCAGCGGCATAGCTGGTGACTACCGCGCACACTCCGACGGCAATGATGGAGAATAGTTTCTTTGTCATAGTTAAATTGACTGAATTTGATGAGGACATTTTCATGCTCAAGCTCCAACTCTGTGACAAATCCATCGAACGCATTCGTTGTCGTGCGCTGCGAGCGAGGAGCCGCCCCCGCTCTGGGAAATTACTTCCGCAAAGCGGCACTTTGCCCGTGTGCATCCAACCCCTCCATCTCGGCAAACTTCTTCACGGCGGGTAAGGCTTTCTTCAGTGAAGCGCGATTGTATTCCACCACGCTGGTGCGACGTTGAAATTGATCCACGGTCAGGCCCGCGAACGACGCGCCCGCGCCATCCGTCGGCAAAACGTGGCTGGGGCCAGCGACGTAATCCCCCAGCACGGTCGGCGAATAATTGCCAAGGAAGATTGCGCCAGCGGTCACGATGTCGCGGCTGATTTTGCCAGCGGCACGCGTGAGGACTTCACAATGTTCCGGCGCGATCTGGTTCGTCAGTGCGACTCCGTCGGCGAGGGTTTTTACCTGGATGAGCCAGACGTTGCGATCCAACACGCGTTGGATAATGGCGCGGCGCGCGAGCTTGGGTAATTGTTTCGCGATCTCTTTCTCGACAGCTTTAAGAACTTTCGCGGAAGTCGTCACGAGCCAGACGCGCTCGTGACCAGAGCCGTGTTCGGCCTGCGCGAGCATGTCGGCTGCGGCGAATTTTGGATTCGCGGTGTCGTCCGCGAGGATCAGCACATCGCTCGGCCCGGCGAGCAAATCAATGGCGACGCGACCTACAAGCAATCGTTTCGCCATGCTGACGTAGGCATTGCCGGGGCCAAAAATCTTTTGCACACGACGAATGGTCTTCGTGCCGTAAGCCATCGCAGCAACGGCTTGCGCGCCGCCGATGCGGTAAATCTCCGTCGCACCCGCCGCTCGCGCGGAGAAGAGGATCACGGGATTGATCGAGCCATCTTTGCCGCAAGGCGTGCAGACGACGATGTCTTTACAGCCTGCGACTTTGGCGAGCGTGAGGGTCATCAACGCGGTGGAAACCAGAGGTGCTGTGCCGCCGGGGATGTAAATGCCGACGCGTTGGAACGCATCAAACTTCTCGCCCACCACCGCACCATGAGAATTAACAGTCCACCAATCTTTGCGGAGAGAATTTTTTGCGAATGCCGCGATGTTTGCCTGGGCTTCAGCCACGGCGGCGCGCAGGGAGTCATCCGCTTTGAGCGAGGCGGCGAGAAGTTCTTCCGTCGTAACGGCGAGTTGCGCGGCGGAAAGCTTTGCGCCGTCGAAGCGTTCGGTCAATTCCAGCACGGCAGCATCACCGCGTGCGGCCACAGCTTCGAGGATAGCGCGGGTTTGCTGCTCGATGGCGGGATCAAAGAGGCTGGAGGCTGCGGTGACTTGGGCGAGTTGCGCGGCGAAATTTTTATCAGTATGACGAATCACTCTCATGTTGGCAGGCTAGGAGAAACTGGTGTCGGAAGGAAGAATGAAGAAAAGGAACATTCTTCTGGCTGACAGCGCGCGGCGGGCGAGCTGTCGCCTGCGCTCTGGTTGAACAACGAGCAAAAAAAGAATGGCCACCAGCCACCAGAGAAGGAATAAAGTTCTCCGTTAAATTTTCCAACCTCTACTTCGGCATCTGCAACCCGATCTTGTCCGCCGCTTGCGCCACGTCTTTGTCGCCGCGACCGGAGAGGTTCACGATGATGAGCGCGTCCTTGCTCATCTGCGGCGCGCGGACGATGCACTCGGCCACGGCGTGCGCGCTTTCGAGCGCGGGGATGATGCCCTCCAGTCGCGCAAGTTTCGTGAACGCTTCGAGTGCTTTGTCGTCGGTGGCGTAGGTGTATTCCACGCGTTTCTGGTCGTGCAACCACGCGTGTTCCGGCCCGACGGCGGCGTAGTCCAGTCCGGCGCTGACGCTGTGGGTGGATTGAATCTGGCCGAAGTCATCCTGCAAAATGTAACTGCGCGTGCCCTGCAACACACCGAGCGACCCACCATGAAACCGGGCCGCGTGTTGCTCGGGCTTGATGCCGAGTCCGCCCGCCTCCACGCCCACCATCTTCACGCCTGCGTCGTCGAGGAACGGATAGAACAGCCCGATGGCATTCGAGCCACCGCCGACGCACGCAAGGAGCATATCGGGAAGGCGACTTTCCTTTTCGAGAATCTGCGCGCGCGCCTCGTCGCCCATGATGCGCTGGAAATTCCTCACCATCACCGGATACGGATGCGCGCCGTACGCCGTGCCCAGAATGTAATGCGTACTGCGGATGTTCGTGACCCAGTCGCGCATCGCTTCGTTGACGGCTTCCTTCAAAGTCTTCTGGCCCGCATGCACCGGCACGACTTCCGAACCGAGCATCTTCATGCGATAGACGTTCAGCTCCTGCCGCTGGCAATCCACCGCGCCCATATAGATCACGCACTTAAATCCGAACATCGCGGCGACGGTGGCCGTGGCGACGCCGTGCTGACCGGCGCCGGTCTCAGCGATGATGCGGGTCTTGCCCATGCGCTTGGCCAACAGGATCTGGCCCATCGCGTTGTTGATCTTGTGTGCGCCGGTGTGGAGCAAATCTTCGCGCTCGAGATAAATCTTGGCGCCGCCGAGCTCCCGGGTGAGACGCTCGGCAAAGTAAAGCGGCGTGGGCCGACCGCAGAATTCCTTCAGGTAATAGCTTAGCTCCTCTTGAAATGCCGCGTCGTGCTGCGCGCGGAAGTATTCGGCCTCCAGTTCCTGCAACGGGTGCATCAACGTCTCGGGCACATAACGTCCGCCGTACTGGCCGAAGTGGCCTTGGGCGTCGGGCAGATTCTCAGCAACAACTTTGCTCATGGCACAAACGATAGTTGAATTATCCCTGTGGAGAAAGTGGGAAAGTTTGTAGTTGGCGGCGGCAGGTTGGATTTGGGAGTCTGCGATTGCAAGGCGGGCAAGCCGCAGGTCGTGGCTAGGTTCGCCGAGAAGTTGTGTAACGTTTTGGCAGCAGCGTTGTCGTGGTATTGGAAAATCAAATTTATGAAAAATGTCATCATCGGGATCTTATTGGTCGCAACCCTTGGCTTGGGCGGGCTTTTGTTGCAGAAGAACAACGCCGCGAACGAAGCCATTGCTAAACTCGAAGCGGAACAAAAGCAATTGGCTGACTTGCAGACCAGCATCGCCCAGCAGGAGGAGGATGCGACTCGCCTTAAAGAAAGGCTGGAGACGGCGCAGATGGATTCCTTCGCTAACGCAAACGCGGCGAGCCGGCTTTCGCAGGCATTGACTAATCGCAATGCGGCTGATGCCGCACCCGCAAGCACCAACTCCAAACCGTCCAATCCGTTGGCGGAGATGTTCAAGAATCCTGAGTTGCGGGACATGATCAAGAAACAGCAGAAGAAGGTGATGGGAGGAATGGTGGACAAGAGTTACGCCGAGTTTTTCAAGTCCATGAATCTCACGCCGGAACAAACGGAAACGATGAAGGATTTGATCTTGAGCAAAATGCTGGGTAGCGCCGACGCGGGTATGGAGATGATGAGTGGCGACATGGACGCCGACAAACGCGCGGAATTGACGAAGCAAATCAAGGATCAGAAAGAGGCCACGGACGCGCAGATCAAGGCACTTTTGGGCGACGACAACTATGCGGCGTTCGAGTCTTACGAAAAAACCATTCCTGACCGGATGGCCATTGATCAATTTAAAGGCCAGCTCGGTGACTCGCTGAAGTTGAATCAGAATCAGGAGCAGTTGCTAGTGACTGCGATGACGGAGGAGCGGCAGGGGTTCAAGTTCACCACGGATTTCAGCAACCAGTCAGATTTCTCAGAAGACATGATGTCGCGTTTCACCGAAGAGCGAATGGACGTGTTCCTACAAGAGCGCGAGCAGTTGGATGCGCGTTACCTAGCCCGGGCGCAAGCTGTGTTGTCAGCCGAGCAATACACCGCCTACCAAAAATCGCTCAAGACCCAACAGGAAATGACGAAGATGGGGATGAAGGTGGCCGCGCAGATGTTTGGACCGAAGAAGTGATCGGCGACTAGAGCGACAGCGGTCGCATCAAAACGTTTTTGACCGGGAATCAAAACTTGCTAGCATGGGAGCAGTCAGATCGAGGTTTTGTTCAAGCCATCCAGGTATCGCTTGCAGCTCGTGATGCCAACAAATGCCCGCAACAACAACCAAACGAATTCCGCGTCCTCGCGTTACCAAGGCGAAAGAGAAGCCACGTTTCTATTTGCTGCCGGGCCAAGGCGGTAGCAACTATCGCCGCAAGCAGAAGTTTATCATCAAGTCGTCGCTCGCCGTCGGGGCAGTCGTCTCCTTGGTGGTCGGCGTGGTGATGTATTTCGTTTGCCGCCCGCCGCGCTGAGTCTTGCACAGGCAAATCCGATTCGCAGTCAATGCTTCGGTGGAATCTCTGCCGAGGCTTTGACCATCTCATCAAGCAACTTCTTGAAGTCTTCCAAACCAGGCGCAGGAATGATGATGGAGTCGCGCCGACCACCGACATCTTCGGTGATCCGCAGGAAACGACCTCGCGGGTTTTCCTTGAGGGTGAACTGAAAAGATTTGCGCTCGATTTGAATGGTTTCAGCGCGGAGGGTGTCCTCTTGCACCAGAGGTTTCGGCGAGCCGCATGGTTTATGATGACCGTAAGGTGAAGGTCGTTCGTTAGAGATCATTTTTTTCCTGTTTGAGATGCTCTACAACTGGTTTCCTACTCTACTGCTTACTTGGCAAAGTTTGTCACCTGTCATCCTTTGTCAACCACCGATTTTGGGCGACGGCACGACGGAGTTTATTAAGGGATGAAGCTGGGGATTATTCCGATGTGGACGGTTGACGTGCAGAGCGGTGATGGTGCGCTTGTTGTCGAAAACAACTCCGAAAACTTGTGGGTAATGACAAGGGTTCAAGGCTGGGTTTGTGGAGAGAGCGAAATAAGTCCCGAAGGGACGACTAAATGGCAGGAACTACGCCAGCAATTCCTGAAGCACCTTGCCATATTCGATGAAATTTTTTCGTGCAGCGTCACTGGCGGTTGCAGTGTTCGCGTTCGGATCGTGAAACACCGTGACCATGTGTGGCTCAATGCTCACGCCAGCGGTGTAACCACGCGCTTGCGCATCTTTCAAAATCTCACGCACACAGCCCTGGCCGTCGCCGGGCCAGTTGTAATCCGCGTCGTCCTTAGCCGGATTCCACGTCGCGTCCTTCGCATGGATGTGCGCGACATGATCGCGCACGTTCGTCCAAAACTCCCACGCATCCTGACGCGGCCACGGCTTGGGCTTGCTGCGATCTGGATTGAACACGGGATTCGCGGTGTCAAAGACGAGTTTGAGGCCGGGACATTTGTCTAGCAGTTCGAGCGTGTGTTGCCAGCTCATGCCGCCGTAGTTCATGCAGTTCTCGTGAACCGGCTGAATGCCCGCATCAAGAAACATGTTCGTCACATCCTTCACACGACGGAATACTTCCGGTGGCGTGGAGAACTCATCGTCGCCCGGCTTGAAGCTCATGATGCGAACGAACTTCGTGCCCAAGCGATTCATGCGCGGGATGCAGCGTTTCACTTCGCCGAGCGTGATGTCGAACGGATCACCGACCTTCTTCGCCCAATTCATCACCGCCGAGCCGAAGCAATAAACCTGCACGCCGGATTGCTCCAACTGCTTCACCGCCTCGTCGAACGCCGCATCCTGGATGTCGTGAAAATTCGCCTTCGCGTGACCAGGCAATTCCGCCGCGCGCATCTCGATGAATTTCCAGCCCAAATCCCGCGTCGCCGTAAGTTGTATTTCCAAACTCGCGCCCGCTTCGTCGCCAATGCCCATCAATTTCATGGCTGCGACTCTAGCTGCGGTTGAATCCCGATGAAATGCGGAAATTGTTCATAAGGAATCCGGGAAACCCTGAAGCGGGAGAAGCCGCTGAAAACTTTCACTCCCAATTGTTGGCTTCCTCACAAATGAATCGTCCCTCCAACTTTCTGCCATCTGCCGGATTCTTTCCCCATTCACGCGCTGCGGATGATCGGCCATCCGGAGACTGCCGCTTCCCACGTCAAAGCTTCTTGAACATGCCGAGGCTTGTTGTTCCGATACGGGCGGCTCCGGCCTCAATCAATTGGTGCGCCAACTCTACGTCCCGGATGTGGCCCACCGCCTTGATGGCGATCTTTGAATCGAGTACGTCGCGGATGGCTTTGATGTCATCCGTGTCCACACGCGAGTCCGGCCAGAAATCTGTCCCGGTGGAAACACACTTCACGCCGGAATCGGAAATAAACTCGCACGCCCTGATGAGTTCCGCGCGCGTCAGTGCGCGTGTTTCCAGCACGGCGCAAACAGCCCGCCCGTCCGCCGCATCCACCACGTCATTCAACTCCCGCATCATGACCCTGTGAGAATTGTTCTTGAGATGATCCAGGTTCAGCACGAGTTCAATCTCCTGCGCGCCAAAATCAACCGCCACCTCCGCCTCATAACGCTTCACATCGGAGTCGCTCGTGCCCATCGGAAAACCAACGAGCGCGATCAATTGAACTGTGCTGTCCTCGAATCCCGCCGACGCCATGATCAGGCGCGCGCTGTTCACGCTGACGGCGCGGATGTTCTTTGCGCGTGCGTCCGCACACAGCACGGCAAATTCCTTGGATGTGACGACGGGCTTCCAGTAAGCGAGGTCTGTTTTGGCGGCGAGATCGGCGATGTGTGTTTGGCTCATAATAAAACAGGCGGCAGGAGTTTCTGCGGAGTGCGCCCGTCCTCGGGCGCAGCAACCTCCGCGATCCATGTATTCTCAAATACTACGAACAATCTTCTCTCCGGCGAGTCCCTAAAACTTTCGAGGCTGTGGCCGAGGACGGCCACACTCCGCATTTTGACGACAACCTCGTATTACTTCAATCCCACAACGTAGCCGAACCGCGCTTTGAACTGCTCCGGTTTCAGCGAAACAACCTTGGACAGCTTTCTCAACTGCGTCGCGTCTGTGAAGTCGCCCTTCTCAAGCCGGATCATGTAGGCCAGCGCACATTCGTAGGTCTCGCCGTCCACGTTGACTTTGCGCACGTTGAAGCGACCGGTCTTGGGGTTGAGCATCGTCGCGAATTCCAACGGATTCAACTTGCCGTCAATGAAACTGATGATCGCGCCGTATTTTTTTGCCTCAGCCGACTGGACAAATTTCACCGCGCCGTAGCCGAGGTCGCGCGTGTATTCGCCGTCGAACGGGATCGGATCCGCGCAACGCAGTTCGTAGCCGAGGTCTTTGGCAATGAGCGTGGTCTTGACTCCGAGTTGTTCGAGGCGCGATGCCACGAGGTCTTTCATCAAGCGGCCGAACTCGATTTCGCCCAGACGCAGATGACCGTGGTCGTCGCGGATCACCTTGCCGTAACGATCCAGTTGTCTACCGGGCACCGCGCTGACAAGCCCCTTCTCGCCCATCGCCTCGATCAAACCTTCCGCCAGCACGGCCACGCCAAAATTCGAGCCGCGCGCCTGACGTTTGATGATCGAGCCGATGATGATGTCCGCCACGGCTTCCGGAGTGACGGGTTTCTCGCGGAATTCCTCGCCGATGATGGAGACGGCTGCGGCTGCGGCCTTGCCAATGCCCAGCGCGAGATGCCCCGCCGCGCGGCCCATGCTGATGATGATGTACCAACGCGATGTGGTGCGCGCATCCTCGGCAAGATTGCGGACGATAAACACACCGTTGTGCCGCGCGGTCTCGAAACCGAACGTGGGCGTCGAGCCCGGCAGCGGAAGATCGTTATCAATCGTCTTGGGCACATGCGCCACACGGATTTTGCCCCCAGCCTTGCTGTAGACGTTGCTTGCAGAGAACGCCGTATCGTCGCCGCCAATGGTGACAAGCGCGGTAACTCCGAGTTTCTTCAACGTATCAACCACGTTCTTCATGCTCGTCTCGGACTTGGCGGGATTCGTCCGTGCCGTGCCAAGAATTGAGCCGCCGCGCAGATGCACGGCCTTCACGTCGGCGATGGTAAGCTTGGACCAATGCTTTATGTCCGCCTGCGCGAGCCATTTGAATCCGTCTTGGAAGCCAACGACCTCGAAGCCCGCTTCGATGCCGGCGATGGTGGCCGCCGAGATGACGCCGTTGATGCCGGGTGCAGGACCGCCTCCGACCAAAATGCCCAATCTTCCTTTTTTCATGTTCGTGTTCAGTTTCAAGTTCAGTGTTTTATGTCAGTATCTGAACAAAGCTACTGTTCCTCGCGCGATTTCCAACACGCGACAGTCTGTACACAAACAAGTCTCCGCGTCAAAAACGAGTTGTTCACTAAACATTGAGCGCGCCCCTCGCTAATTCCATGCTCGACTCCCACGGCAGACAACGTAAATGCTAAATCGCAAATGGTCGCCGCCACCAAAACTGAAACTCGAAAACTCGCGACGGAGATCGTTCATCGCCTCCAGGCGGCGGGCTTCGCCGCGTTCTGGGTCGGCGGCTGTGTGCGCGATTCTTTGCTCGGTCGCGAGCCGGGCGATTACGACATCTCCACATCCGCGCGACCGGATGACATTGAGAAACTCTTCCCTCACACCGTTCCTGTCGGTCGCAAGTTCGGCGTCGTCATCGTCGTCGAGGACGAACAACAATTTCAAATCGCCACGTTCCGAGCCGAGGCGGATTATCAAGATGGGCGACGTCCTGAAACTGTGGTTTTCGCCAACGCCGAGGCCGATGCCGAGCGCCGCGACTTCACCGTCAATGGACTCTTCTTCGATCCGATCCCGGAAATGTTGCACGACTGGGTGGGCGGCGAAGCGGACTTGCGCGCCAGAGTCATCCGCACCATCGGCGCGCCGGAGGAGCGGTTCGCCGAGGATCATCTGCGTCTGCTGCGGGCCGTGCGCTTCGCCGCGCAATTGGGATTCGCGATCGGGCCGGAGACGTTCGCGGCGGTTCAAGCGCATGCCGCCAAGATCAAACTCATCAGCGCGGAGCGTGTGCGTGATGAACTAATCAAGCTGTTTCAACCACCTCACGCCGCGTGCGGGTTGAAACTTCTTCACGAAACCGGCCTGCTAGAACATGTCCTCCCCGAAATCGCCGCCACGGTGACGTGTGAGCAGTCACCAGACTTTCATCCCGAAGGCTCAGTGTTCAATCATCTTTGCCTGATGCTGCAACAACTGCCGCCGGACGCGCCCCCATCGCTGCCGTGGGCGGTGTTACTGCACGATGTCGCCAAACCTCTGACAGCATCACGCGATGAGGCCACCGGCAGCATTCACTTCTACGAACACGAAAAAATCGGCGCGACGATGGCAGAGGAAATTCTGGAGCGACTCCGCTTCCCGAGAAAGCAGATCCAGGAAATCGCAGACGCCGTACTCCACCACATGCAATTCAAGGACGCGCTCAAGATGCGAAAGTCCACACTGCGTCGCATGATGCTGCGTGAAACTTTCCCGCTGGAGTTGCAATTGCACCGGCTCGATTGCCTCGGCTCGCACCGCAGAATGGGCGCGTATGATTTTCTCGTCGCCCAGTCGGCGGAACTGGCGAGCCAGCCGGAGATACGCCCGCCATTGTTGACCGGAGTAGATTTGATCGCGCTTGGGATGAAGCCGGGCAAAGAGATGGGCGCGCTGTTGAATGAGATTCGCGACAAACAATTGCAGGATGAACTCAAGACGGCAGACGAAGCACGCGATTGGGTGAAGTCCCGGCGGTGATCGGATCGCTTGTTGAACATCGCTCAAACGTCAATCACAGGACCATCGCCGCCATCGCGTGGGCTTCGTGGATTGGGTGGCTTCGCTTGGTGATTCATCTTGAACTGGGTATGCGTGTTTCCCGTGATGACGTTCAGGATCAGAGAAATCACGCCAATGAGGATTGACCCCAACATCGCCCAGCCGAATCCATCCACCTCGAAGGTTTTGCCCATGATCCCGTCCACCATGTAGATCAGGCAGCCATTGATGACGACGAGGAACAGCCCCAGCGTGTACAGCACCAGCGGCAGTGCGACCAACATCATCAGCGGGCGCAGGAAGGTGTTGAGAACCCCCAGCAATAACGACACGAGGAACACCGCCCCCTTCGGCTCGCAATGGAAATGCGGCAGCACCGTCACCGTCACCAACACCGCGAATGTGTTGATGAGCCACGTCTGGACAAATTTTTTCAGCACAGGAGTCATTGCAAACAAACCCGCAGCCAATGCGGGAGTGAAAAGATGCGCCACGCTCCTTTTGATGACAAGCGGCAAAGCCAATCCGTCACTTCTCAGAAAATTTCATGGCTTGCGTCACAGGATTTTTCCATATTCAGCAGACATGAAGTCTATGACGGGCTATGGGCGCGGCGAGTGCGCCCGCGATGGGTTCAATGTGACCGTTGAACTCAGTTCGGTGAACCGCAAACAAGCCGAAATCTCGGTCAATCTCCCGCGCGAACTCGAACTCCTCGAAACACGCGTGCGCGAGGCGATCCTCGCCGAAGTCTCGCGCGGTCGAGTCACTGCGCGCGTCACTGTTCACTCAGGTGACGGCAAATCGTCCGCCAAGATGCATTTGAACGCCACGCTTGCCAAAGCTTACGCGCACGAACTCAAGAAGCTCGCCCGCGAACTCAAGCTGGAAGGCGACGTGACGCTTGATCATCTCGTCCGCGCTCCCGGCGTGTTCCAGACAGATGAGGAACTGGCCGAGACGGAAAATCTCTGGCCCGCCGTGCAGAAATCACTTTCAGCCGCACTATCTGGCCTTGTGAAAATGCGCGTCCGCGAAGGCTCACATCTTAATGAAGACCTCGCCGCTCGCGTGACCACGATGCGCCGTTGCGTGGAGCGCGTCGCCAAGCAAGCACCCAAATCCGCCGAGCGTTATCGCCAACAGCTCATTGAGCGAATCAAGTCTGCGGGGATTCCAAACCTCGCGTCGGATGACGAGCGCTTGCTGAAAGAGGTCGTGTTCTTCGCAGATCGCTCCGACATCTCCGAGGAGTTGACGCGACTGCAAAGTCATTTCAAACAGTTTGAAGATTGTGCGAAGTCCAAAGAGCCGGTCGGCCGGACGCTGGATTTTCTCGCCCAAGAAATGAATCGCGAGATCAACACCATCGGCTCGAAGGCGAACGACGCTTTGATCTCCGGCGAAGTCGTGACGCTCAAGGCGGAACTCGAAAAGTTCCGCGAACAGGCACAAAACGTGGAATGAACTGATGGCCATGAGCGAAGAAAAACATTCAGCTACACACGCAGGAAATCCTTTGCTGGTGGTCGTCTCTGCCCCGTCCGGCGGCGGCAAGACGACGTTGTGCCACCAGATACTCACAGCGCGTCCCGACATGGCCCGCGCCATCACCTGCACCACCCGTGAACCGCGAGGCGACGAGAAAGACGGAGAGGATTATTATTTCCTGGATGCGGGATCGTTCTTGAAACGCGTGCAGGCGGGAAACTTTCTCGAACACGCCACGGTCTATGGACAGAGCTACGGCACGCTGAAGTCAGAAGTTGTCGGCAAACTCAGAACAGGCAAAGACGTGTTGCTCAACGTGGACGTGCAGGGCGCAGCCGCCATCCGCAAGTGCGCCGAGGAAGACCCGGAACTGAAGCGCGCCTTGGTGACAGTATTTCTCACGCCACAGACAACCTCCGTGCTGGAAGAGCGACTTCGGCGGCGCGGCACTGACACAGCGGCCGACATCAAAAAGCGGCTCGGTGTGGCGCGGCAGGAAGTTGCCCAGTGGAAAAACTTTGATTACCTCATCATCAGTCGTAGCGTGGCGGATGACTTGCGGCACATGCAGTCCATCGTGGATGCAGAGAAGATGAGGTCTGAGCGATCGGTTGCACCGGAGTTCTGACCGCGAAAGCAAAACCATGAGCAAGACAATGAACATCGTCCTCGGAGTGACCGGCTCTATCGCCGCGCACAAGGCTGCTGATCTCACGAGCCTGTTGACGAAGCAAGGATTCAACGTCCGCGTGGTACTTACCGCTGACGCGCAAAAGTTCATCACGCCGCTGCCGTTCAAAACACTCTCGCGCAACCCGGTCATCACTGATCTCTATGACGAGGAAGAAGGCTGGAAGCCCACGCACATCCGACTTGCCGACGAAGCTGATCTCCTGCTCATCGCGCCAGCCACGGCGAATGTCCTCGCCAAACTTGCCAACGGTCACGCAGACGATGCGCTTACCTGCATCGCCCTTGCCTTGAATCCCAAGGCGAAGCTGCTCATCGCTCCCGCCATGAACGGCAAGATGTGGCAACACGCCGCCACGCAACAGAACGCGGCCACATTGAAGAAGCGCGGAGCGGAATTTATCGGGCCGGAGAAGGGCATGTTGTCCTGCGGCTACGAAGGCTTGGGACGATTGTGGCCTGTAGACAAGATCGCGGAGCGCGCAATGGCGTTGCTGCGCTGAACAGTTTCCCACAAGCCCGGTACACTTATGAAATCGGGACGATGGCAATGGTTGAAGGGGATGCCGGATGTGCTGGCTGAATCCCGGCGTGAACCCGCCGAACACTCGCGCCGCCAACTCGCGCGGCAACGGAACATTTTTCTCCCCGCCAGACTGGTCGTCGCCGCCATCGTTCTCTTTCAATTCTACAACTCCCGCTGGCTTGGCGATCCGGTGAACCCTTACGGAGTTATTTTTGAAACCATCCTGAAGGTCATCGTTGCGTACGCGCTGGTGGTGCTGTCTGTCACGACACTTTTTTATGTCGTAAAAAAATTTCCCCTGAGTGCAATCCAGTGGTTTGTCTTCACGCTCGGCCTCGCAGACGGCCTGTTCCTAGGCAGTCTCACGATATTGACTGGTGGATTCGACAGCATCCTCTACTGGGCATATCCGGCATTGATCATCGTCAACGCCGCCTCCATCCCCCTCGCCACTCCTCAGATCGTGCTAAATCTTTTGCTCGGCATCATCTTTCTCACGGCCGGCCTGATCGAAACAGGTGCCGAACCGGAGTTGACCACCGGAAGCATACGCCGTCCGATCCAAAAGATCGCCGTGGAGGAAATTCCGGATCCTAGAGATGTGGTCGCATGGCTTGAGCAATCACCCAAGCCATACAGAAAATTTTTGTGGGACGGTTTGTCTTCAGAAGTTCGCAGCAACATTCAAAGTCTTGCCTCCAACTCCACGGACGATTCAGCGTTGAAAGAAATGCTCATCAAGGAAGCCATCTCCACATTTTCTTCTCAAAAAACATTCACACCAACATCGGCGACAAATGTTCCACAAGAAATCGTTGAACCCACCGGAACTCACTTCGTCCTGCAAGTCACCGTGCTGCTGCTCCTCACGTTCTGTTGTTACGGCGTACAAGTGCTAGTGGCGGCACAAGGTCGCGCCGACGAGGAGCGCAATGAATTCCTCGTGCGCGGTGAACAACTCCGCTCCGCCGGTCGCCTCGCCGCCGAAGTCGCGCATCAGATCAAAAATCCACTCGCCATCATCAACAACGTCACGTTCTCGCTCCACAAACATCTGGCCGCCGAAAAACCTGAAACCGCCAAGCAGATTGACATCATTCGGGAGGAGGTCGCCAAGGCAGACCGCATCATCGTCCAGATCATGGGCTACGCGCAGTTGACCGAGGGGCGCGTGGAAAAACTCAATGTCGTGGACGAACTGAACCGCGCCATTGAGGAAGTGTTCCCGCCGGGCGCGCCATCGCCCATTCACATCCACCGCAGTTTCACGGCGCAACTGCCGCCTTTGCTCATGCTGCGGAAACATTTTACTGACGCCGTCAGCAATCTGTTACAAAACGCGCGCGATGTCTCGCCCGCCGACGGGACGATTCATCTCAGCACCCGCTTTCTCACGGATGAATCCATCGAGATCACGGTGCGCGATGAAGGTGGAGGCATTCCGCCGGACAAGTTGGAACGCATCTTCGAGGCTTACTACACCACCAAGACGCGCGGCTCCGGTCTCGGCCTCGCCGTGGTCAAACACAACGCAGAACTTTACGGCGGCATCGTGCGGGCTGAATCCACGCTTGGAAAAGGCGCGGCGTTCACCCTACTCTTTCCCTCGAAGACGTTGATGAAACCTATTTCATGACCTCGCCGCTCCCGCCATTGCTCGTTGTGGATGACGAGAAGAACATGCGCCTCTCCCTGCAAACATTGCTCGGAGATGAAGGCTACTCCGTGCTCGCTGTGGAATCCGCCGAGGCCGGCCTCGAACTTCTCGCCAAGGAAAATGTCTTCATGGTCATCACTGATGCGCGGCTCGGCGGGATGAGTGGTTACGATTTCATGCACAAGATTCGCAGCCGCTGGCCTGATCTGCCCGTGCTGATGATCACCGCCTATGCCACGCCGAAACTCGCCGTGGAAGTCATCAAGGCGGGCGCGATGGATTATCTCGCCAAGCCGTTTGCTCCGGAGGAATTGCTTCATGCCGTCTCGCGTTGCGGCGAACGCCATCGCCTGCTCAGAGCCAACGATCACCTGCTCCAACGCGCCAGCGAGAATTATCAACTGGATCAAATCGTCGGTGACTCCGCGAAAATCCAGGAACTGCGCCAGCTCATCCAGACCGTCGCACCCACGGACGCGCGCTCACTCATCCTCGGCGAAAGCGGCACGGGCAAGGAACTCGTCGCCGGCGCGCTGCACAGTTTGAGCACACGGAAAAAATCTCCCTACGTGCGGATCAATTGCGCCGCCATCCCGGAAGCGTTGCTGGAAAGCGAATTGTTCGGCCACGAGAGAGGCGCTTTCACCGGCGCGCTGAAACTCAAACATGGTCGCGTGGAAGAAGCCAACGGCGGCACGATTTTCCTCGACGAGATCGCAGACATGAGCCGCCCGTTGCAAGCCAAACTGCTGCGGTTTCTGGAGGACGGTACGTTCACGCGCGTCGGCGGCACGCAGGAATTGAGCGTCAACGTCCGCCTCGTCGCTGCCACCAATCGCGACATCGTGGAGGCCATCGCCGCAGATGAGTTCCGCGAGGATTTGTTTCATCGGCTCAACGTGATCCAGTTCCGCCTGCCACCGTTACGCGAACGTGAGGGCGACATCGTCCGGCTCGCGGAACATTTCCTCAAACTGTTCAGCGGTTCGATGAACCGCACGGCCAAACGTCTCTCGCGCGGCGCGCAGCAGAAACTGCTTTCACATCGCTGGCCCGGCAACGTGCGTGAACTGCGAAACGCCATCGAACGTGCGCTCATTCTCGAAACCACCGCCGAAGTCCATGCCTCGAACCTGCCGGATTTCCAGATTGAAACGCGTTTGAACAAAATCGCGTCCACACCAGCGACGGCTGCCGCCACTGGCGAACGCGCCATTGACGAGATTGTGGCGGACTTCGAGCGCGATCTCATCAACACCACGCTGGAGAGCAACGCGTTCAATCTCACCAAGTGCGCCGACAAACTGAAGATCAGCCGACACGCGCTGCGCTACCGGATGCAACGTCTCAATCTTACTCCCGCCGAAGAAGACACGCCTGTGCCCATCGCAAAAGAAAATCTCTGACATGAAATCCCACCTTGAATACCCAATCCTTGGCGCGGCGATGCTTTTCGTGATCGGCATCGTTGTCTTCTGGGCAAAAAACATCCGCAAAACGCGGAAGCGGCGCTACGAATACCCAAAGCCCGCCACATCCACAAATACACAGAAAGCAGCCGCACAACTCTCCATAGCCCGCAAACAGAAGCGGCGGCGGCGGCGTTCCGAACCCTGTGCCAATCCCACGTTGGCCGAGACTCGCGGATTGCCCCCCGTGCGTGAAGATCATCGCGCCGCCGCCGGGCACTACCGGAATTGACCGCCATGCAGCAGAGTCAGGCGATCACCCGTAACAGCGCCTCAAACCTCGCGCTCGCGTTTGTCCTGCTGCCGAAACACAAGCGGCTCGCCATGTCCGCGCTCTACGCGTTCTGCCGCGAGGTGGACGACGTGGCAGATGAAGAATCCAATCCCATCGAACAACGTCGCGCTGGCCTCGCCGCATGGCGCGCCGATGTGAAACTGGCGTGCGATGGCGGTCAACCGCAGTTCGCCGTGAACCAAGAACTCCAACCTGTGATCCGCGAATTCAAACTGCCATTCCACCTCTTCGACGAACTCATCAAAGGCTGCGAGATGGACCTCACCACATTGCGCTACCAGACGCACGAGCAACTTGATCTCTATTGCCACCGCGTCGCCTCAGTCGTCGGACTGTTGAGTATCGAGATTTTTGGTTACACAAATCCTAGGACACGCGATTACGCCACGCATCTCGGCAAGGCTCTTCAACTCACCAACATTCTGCGCGACGTGAAAAACGATGCCGAACGCGGCAGGATTTATCTGCCGTTGGAAGAATTGAAATCTGCTGGCGTGACCGATGGCGAAATCCTGCGCGGAGTTTATTCCGAACGCTACGCCTGCCTCGCCGAGAACATAGCCGCCCGCGCCAGAACTTTTTACCGCCTTGCCGCCCAAACATTACCTGCCGAAGACAGGCGTGCGATGGTGGCCGCCGAGATGATGGGTGGGGTCTATTGGAGATTGTTCCGTAAACTCGAACGCGTGCGTTTCAACATCTTCGTCCCGGAAACAATACGCCTGACCAAGCCGCACAAGCTCGCCTTGATCGCGCGTTCCTGGATGCGCCACGCGCTGCACAGTTCGTCACCGGACTATGGCCCGGGTTAAGTCAGATGGCTGCCCGAAATATGCATTCCAAATCCGAGCCCCTGCAACAACTAGAACGTATCCATAAAGCATGTAGCTTTCGAGTAGGGGGCTGGCGTGGCAGGGTTGGGGCATGAAAGCCATTCTGGTGTCGGTGCGGGAACGGATTCTTCATCTTTACGAACAGGGCAAGAGCACGGCGGACATTGCCGCCAGCCTGAGTTACTGCGTGGCGGCCGTGCGGCGGGTCTGAGCCGTGCCCCACGGCCATTTTCAGACGACCACGATGATTGCCGCCGTGCGTCTCCAAGGGCCACAAACCCCGTGGCTGTTCGACGGGCCGATGGTGGCGAACTGTTTTTGGCCTGGGTGAAACAAGGACTGGTACCAAGGCTGCAACGGGACGATGGGGTCATCTTGGACAATCTGGCCACCCACAAGGTCGCGGGCGTGCGAACGGCCATTGAGGCCGCCGGGGCAAGGCTGGAGTACTTGCCGCCGTAATCGCCAGACCTCAATCCGATTGAAAACCTGTGGAGCAAGGTCAAGCAAGGGATGAAAAGCCGTGCGCCGCGCACTGCCAGCCAACTGTTCAAGGCTGCGGGCGCGGCCTTCGTCAGTGAGGATATCAGCCCGCGATATTTCTCGTAGTTCACGAAGTCCGCGCGTGCCAGCTTTTGCACCATGCCGGTCACGGAAGTCTGTCGCACCTAGTGCGAGGACGCGATGTCCACCACGCGAGAATGACGCCGGGATTAAACACGGTTTTGAGAATGACGCAAGCCGGGGGACGAACACGCCGAGTATTTCCACTGTTCACCCGCCCGCGCTCCAATTACGTTTCGCTGGTGCATCCCATTGCATTCAATCTCGGCCCGCTGACTGTTCACTGGTTCGGCATCTGCATCGCGCTCGCGTTTCTGGCGGGCATGTTGACGGCGTCGCGTCGCGCGCCGCTCGCGGGTGTTTCAGCCGAGAGCATCACCGATCTCATCGTGCCGTGGTTGTTGCTGGGTGGAATCCTCGGCGCACGAGTGATGTTCGTGACAACGTACTGGCGGGAGGAGTTTGCCGGGAAACCGATCACGGAAATTTTCATGATCCAGCGCGGCGGGCTGGTGTTTTACGGCGGATTACTCGGCGCGTCTCTGACCGTGATCCTCTTTGCGCGGATCAAAAAACTCCCGCTCTGGAATCTCGCGGACATTCTCGCGCCGAGCATCGCGCTGGGTTCGGTGTTTGGACGCATCGGCTGTCTGCTGAACGGTTGTTGTTACGGGCGCGCTTGCGAATTGCCGTGGGCCATCCCTAGACTTCTTGGCGAAACGGATCAGCCATTGGTGCATCCCACGCAAATTTACGATGCGTTGCTGAACCTCTCGCTGTATCTCGGACTGGCGTGGTTCTTCCGTCGTAGAAAGTTTGATGGGCAAGTCTTTGCTATCTTCCTCGTGTGCTATGCGATCACGCGCTCCACGGTGGAATTGTTTCGAGGTGATTATTCCCAAGCGCATCTGCACGGCGGTCTGACTCCGGCGCATGTGTTGAGTTTTGGAATCTTTCTAGTCGGGGTGAGTGGGTATGTTATTCTTTCTCGGCGTGAGAAGCGCGCCATCTGAGTCATTCGCGATGGAGAACCTTCAACCTTCAACCTTCAACCTTCAACCCGTGTTTCTCGCCGGACCCACCGCCGTGGGCAAATCCGGCGCGGCTCTGTTGCTCGCCGAACAGATCGGGGGCGAAATCATCTCCGTGGATTCCATGCAGGTCTATCGCGGCCTCGACATCGGCACGGCCAAGCCGACGCCTGCCGAGCGCGCCCGCGTGTCGCATCACTTGATTGATGTGGCGGAACTCAATGAACCGTTCGATGTGGCAAAATTCATCACGCGGGCGAACAAAGCTGTGACGGAAATTCAGTCGCGCGGGCGGGCGCCGATTCTTTGCGGCGGCACGGGGCTTTACTTTCGCGCTTATCTGGAAGGCATTGGCGACGCGCCCGGTTCAGATGAAACATTGCGCGCCGAGCTGGAGGCCGAGCCGCTGGATGTGTTGCTGGCGGAACTTGAGTTGCGCGACCCGGTGACATTTGCGCGAATTGACCGGGACAATGCGCGCCGCGTGATTCGCGCGGTGGAAGTCCTGCGGCTCACGGGAAATCCATTTTCAAAACAGCGTTCGGTTTGGAAAGACGAATCGCCCGCTGCAACACACGAAACCATTTTTGTGTTGGCGCGAACAGCGGAGGATTTGGTCGCGCGGATACACGCCCGCGTGGACGAGATGTTCGCGCTGGGGTTGGTGGCGGAGACGCGCCGGTTGTTGGAACTGGGTCTGGAGCAAAACAAAACCGCGATGCAAGCCATCGGCTACCGGCAAGTGGTCGAGCATCTGCGCGGTGAACGTTCGTTGGCCGACACGGTGGAGTTGGTGAAAATCAAGACGCGCCAATATGCCAAACGCCAGCGGACGTGGTTTCGCGGTCTGTCGAACGTGAGGGTGATTGAGATTCAACCCGGCGAAAGCACCGGCGAGATTGTCAGGCGTCTTGAAACCTCACGGTGATGTCTGCGCCAGCACCACGCGGAAGCCGAAGATGCTCAAGGCTTGGTTTTGAGCAATGCTGTTCCGGGCGGCAGGACGACAGAAGGCTGCTTCCCCATCGTACATACCGCCTCGGAAAATTTTATTGCTGCTGGCTGCGGACGGAATGGGATTGGTCACACTGCCGCCCGGATAAGAATAAGCCGAGTCCTGCACCCATTCACGTACGTTGCCAGCCGTGTCATAAAGCCCCCAGGCGTTCGCAAGTTTCTGGCCGACGACGTGTGTGCTGCCCGCAGCGTTTGCAGAATACCACGCGTAGTTGGTCATTACAGTGTAGTCAGGATCATCTCCCCAACTGAAGCGGTTGGTGGAGCCGGCGCGCGCAGCGTATTCCCATTCCGCCTCGGTCGGCAGGCGATAGGCGTAACCCGCTGGCAAACGACTGGCAGCGCTTTCCTGCAAGTTGAGCAGGTGGCAATAGTTTGTCGCCTGCGTCCAACTCACGGTTTCAACCGGAAGATTCGGATCGCCCGTAAAGGTGCTGGGATTGGAATTTACCACTGCGAAATAGTCGCCCTGCGTCACTTCATATTTTCCTGCGAAGAAACCTTTGGTCAACGTCACGGTCGTCTGAATCAACTCGTCTCCTTCAGCATCGCTGTCGCTGCCGGGACTGCCCATGACGAACTGGCCGGGCGCGATCCACACCAGATTGGTGAGCGGCGGCGGGAACGGTGGATTGACGCCGCCGCCCCCGGAGACGCGTCGCAGTCGGTAATAGGCGGCACCGCCGCGCGGGTAGAGATCGAGCCAAGTTGTGTTGGTGGTGGTGAACACGAGCGTGGCGATGTCCTGCCAGGCGGTGAGGTTGGTGGAAACTTCGAGGGCGTTGGTGCTGCCGAGCGGCGCGGTCAATTGCAACTGCGGCAACGTGAGCGTGACGGGGACCATCTGGATGCCAAGCGAACTGTTCTGCGCGTGGGTGATTGAAACGAAACCGCTCAATGCGAGGACGGCGAGCGCGAGCGAACAATAGCGTCGCACGCGTGAACAAAGCGTGGTGTCGCCGGAACAACAAGTCGGGTTTGTCATAGGCAACGCCGAATCTAGGGAGTTGCCTGTTCGGGTCAAACAGTTTTCTGGAGGACCGCAGTCCGTGGTAAAGAAGCAAACACCCGGAATCCAAGGCGGATTCCGGGTGTCGCGAAACTTGAACCAGTCCTGAGCCGATCAGTAGAGGATGAATTTGCCAACACCGCCGGGCAGGACGAAGTAGCCGCGTGCAGAGTTTGTGGATTGCAGGATGACGCTATTGATGTCGCCAGTTTGAGCACCGGATGTGAACGTGCCACTCACCTGACCCGATGCGCGGAACATGGTCAACGCGACTCCATTTGTTGCCGCAGGATTGATCGTGATCACATTGTTCGCGAGCGTGTAGGTGTTGGTGATAGGCGTGGATAATCCACCACCACTCAACACCACGGAGCCGCTGCTCATCGTCAAAAGATCGGTGGCTGCGTCGTCGTAAAGTGAGCCAAGCGCAACCGTAGCGTTGGTGAAGCCGGACGAGTAATGCGTCGCGCCTGCGCCCCGGATGAACACGACTTCAGAATCATTCTGCAAGTGCGTCGTGCCGCCGGGGAGGAACGTCAACCAACCGGAGGCAGACCCCGTCGAACCGAGTCCCACGTAGAACGGCACTGCGCCATTGCGCGAGATATGTGTTTCTTGCGTGACCAATGTGTCATCAGCAAGGTAGCCGCTCACCGAGACGGAGCCGTCCGTGTCCACGATGAAGCTCAACGTGCCATCTCCAGGCGGGCCTGCTGATGCGCTGGCGTTACCGGGGATTGCCACGAGATATTCGCCCGCGAGCGACGCCGGGAAAGAACCTGCGTTCACATTGAGGAAGCTCAACAAGGTGGAGTTCCAGCCGGACGCCGTGTTGGACACGGAGCCAGCGATGGTTTCAGTCCAACTTCCACCGATGTCGAGAGCCATGTTGACCACGAGCGTTGTGTTGGAGACAGCGAACGAGAGCGTCGGATTCGCGGGACTAAATTGTCCGCTGAACGCGTTGCTCGATCCGGCTCGCGCGATGCCACCGGTGAATGTTCCGTTCGTCGCAAGAGTCAGTCGGAAGTAGCCGGAGCTGTCATTGGCGAGCGCGTTAGTGTCGAAGAACAATCCGGCGTACGAACCACCGAGCGCGACGAACGGATTCGGCGGGACAGTGATCGTGAACGTCTGCGCAGCAGCCGTGTCAGCACCACCATTCGCGACGCCCGCGTTGTCTTTGGCGCGAACCGTCACTGTCACCACGCCGCCTTTGGCTGCGGGCGTGAATGTGAGCGTGCCATTGGTGCTGATGGCGGGTTGAGTGGTGAAGACGCTGGTGTTGCTGTTGCTCATCACGAAGCTAACGATCTGGTTCGTTTCGTTGAACGCACCTTTGCCGATGTTGGTGACGGCGTTCGCCACGGTGACAGCAACGTTATACATGTCCACGGTCAACGCGCTGATCGCGAGATTGAAGCTCGGAATGTCATTCACCGCGTTGACAGCCAGCAGGAAACTGTTGGTGCTGGAGAGCGAGCCATCGTTCGCGATGAGTGTGATCGTAACGCTGCCGTTGGCGTTGGTCTTGGGAGCGTAAGTCAACGTGAGTTGCGCGTTCGTGCCGCTGATTACGTTGGTGGAAGTGATGGTCACCGTGGCGATGTTCGTGTCGGACGAACTCACGGTAACGCTTACGTTTGTGGAGGCTGTGTCCACATCAACCACGTTGATCACAGAAGTGAGATTCGTCGTCGCATCTTCCAGAATCGTCTTGGTCGCAATACCCGTGAAATAAGCCGAGTCATTCACCGGCGTCACCGCCAGCGTGAAGGTATTCGTGTAAGACTCCTTGCCGCCGCTGGTCACGCCGCCGTTGTCCTTCATCACGATTGTCAGGACGTTTGTGCCGACCGCGTTCGTGGCGGCTCTGAAGATTAACGTGCCATTCGTGCTGATGGTTGGCGCGGTTGCGTAGCCGAAGTTCGTGGTCGAAGTGACGAGGAATATCCAAGTCTGGTTGGATTCGTTCGTCGGCCCAGCGCTGAGGCCGGTGACGAAGCTGGCATTGGTGCTCGCGCCCGCATCTTCCGCAATCAAGACTAGGTTCGTGCTCAACGTGAAGCTTGGCGCGTCATTGACCGAAGTGACTGTGAGCAGGAAGCTGTTCGTCGAATTCAGTGCGCCGTCGGTCGCGACCAACGTGACGCTCACGCTACCGGTGACATTGGTCTTCGGCATGAACGTAAGAGTTAGCGCGGCGTTGGTGCTGTTGACGATATTCGTCGAGGTGATCGCCACTGTCGCGATGTTCGTGTCAGACGAACTGACGGTCACGCTGACATTGGTGATGGCCGTGTCAGAATCCAGCACATTGATGACAGCGGTGTTCGTGCTGGTGGCATCTTCACGAACCGTCTTGGAAGCAATACCCGTGAAACTCGGCGCGTCATTGACGGTCGTCGCCGCGATGCTAAACGTGTTCGTGACGGCATCTGTGCCACCACTGAC